>JAICRN010000150.1 GCA_025937335.1 Microcoleus sp. TY_ISSM_2_bin.22 | reverse complement strand
CGGGTAGCATCGGAATTAATATTACCCACAGTCAGGACACGGCAGTGCCGTGTCCCTACTACAATCGATCGGGGTAGGGACACGGCATTGCCGTGTCCGAACTATCATTCCGATGCAACCGGAAACGATATCAATTAGTTTTATAATTTTTCTCAGTCCAGCAGCGCGGCAAAACTTCGCCGGAGGGAAAAACTAATTTACCCTTCGGAAAATTCGCTGGCTCTTGCTCTTCTTCACCTGCTTGATTTCGCCCTAATACCTCATTTTTTGCAGGGCTGATTAAAGCATCTACATCGAGGATTTCTACCAAGTCGCCTGATTCTTTTTCTTGTAAAAGCATAGTTTCTCCTTGTCAGTTGAATGTGAGTTAGGGTTTGAGGACAACTTTGATGCAGTTGTCTTTTTTGTTGAGGAAAATCTCGTAGGCGTGGGGCGCTTCATCCAATTTCATTCGGTGCGTAATTACGAATGACGGGTCAATTTCGCCTTTTTGAACGCGATCGAGCAAAGGCCGCAAATAGCGGTGAACGTGCGTCTGTCCCATTTTCATGGTCAAGCCTTTGTTGAAAGCTGCACCTAGGGGCACTTTGTCAACGAAGCCGCCGTAAACGCCGGGAATTGAGACTGTCCCGCCTTTGCGACACGCGAGGATCACTTGTCGCAGGGCGGTAGGTCGATCGCTCTCCAACCGCACGGCTTGCTTGGCTTTGTCGTACAAAGCGTCGAGACCGGTGCCGTGGGCTTCCATTCCCACCGCGTCGATGCAAGAGTCGGGCCCGCGTCCCCCCGTCATTTCGGTGACGGCTTCCCCGGCGTCCATTTCTTCGTAGTTGATGATTTCAGCTTTGGCTGCGGCCGCCATTTGCAAGCGTTCCGGTACGCGGTCGATCGCAATTACTCGATCGGCCCCCAGCATAAACGCGCTTCTGATTGCAAATTGTCCGACCGGCCCGCATCCCCAAACTGCTACAGTATCCCCGGGCTGAATGTTGCAGTTTTCGGCCGCCATGTAACCCGTAGGAAAGATATCGGTGAGGAACAATACTTGTTCGTCCGAAAGTCCGTCGGGAATTTTTAAAGGGCCGACATCTGCAAACGGAACCCGCGCGTATTCTGCTTGACCTCCTGCATAGCCGCCCGTTAAATGCGAGTAGCCAAACAGTCCCGCCGGCGAATGACCGAACATTTTTTCAGCCAGCCCAGCATTGGGGTTGGAGTTGTCGCACAGCGACCACAAATCGCGGTTGCAAAAGAAGCAACTGCCGCAAGAAATAGTAAAAGGAATGACGACGCGATCGCCCTTTTTTAAGTTCTTGACTTCGCTGCCTAGTTCGACTACTTCCCCCATGAATTCGTGACCCAGAATGTCGCCCGATTGCATGGTGGGGATGTAGCCGTTATAGAGGTGCAAATCTGAGCCGCAGATTGCTGTAGTCGTTATTTTAACTATCGCATCGCGCGGATTGATAATTGTTGGGTCTGGTACATTATCAACACGCACATCATTTGCTCCGTGCCAACAAAGAGCTTTCATTATTTTTTTCCTCTAGTTAACTACTAGCTAGTAGATTTTTGATTCTAAATCTTACATTTACTAAGCCGATAAATTACTCGCTTAGATAATTTTAATCTTAAGCACATAAAATATTTTCTATCTCTATCTGAGGTATAGATTTAAAATCTATCTTCCGGCTGTTTTAAATAACAAAGATGTAAAGTTTATGCCCATAAAATGCGGAAAATTTGAGATCATTGTGTTAACCGCCAACATTTATAACAAGCACGCTCGACGGTTAAGACGTTCTTAATTGCTGAAATCATTGCGGAAGATTGCTTCTTCTTTATTTTTACCCTGAGCGAACTTGAAAGGTTTTCAACATCTGCTATAACAGCTAATAACGAGATGGATGAGGTTGTTTTTGTCGATCGCCGATCCCTGTCCTCTCACAATAGATAAAATCTCCGCCCTGAATCTCACTGTAGCGGCTGTTTTGACTCACATTAGATAAGTAGCGACCTAAAACTTCTCAAGTAAAAGCGGGTCGATCGATTATTAAGTAGGATGCGTGAGTTTCGTATCGCTCAGCATTCCACCAGAATCTTGAGAATCACGCACCCTGCTTAAGGATGATTAATAGTCAAATATTGTATCATTAGTTATAACTAAAAGCCGAGCTTGCGGTAAAGTTGTTAAAGATTAAAATTTATCGATCGCCTTTTATGCCTTACACTGCATCTACCCCAACAGACCCCAATCAACCCAACATCCGCAATGCCGACCACCGCCTACTAGAATTCACCAAGCTAACGCCGATGATGCAGCGGTATGTGGAAGTGAAAGAACAGTATCCCCACGCACTTTTATTGTTTCGAGTTGGAGATTTCTTTGAGTGCTTTTTCCAAGATGCAGTTACGATTTCGCAGGAATTAGAACTTGTTTGTACTAGCAAAGAAAGCGGCAAGGAAATTGGCCGAGTCCCGATGACAGGAGTGCCGCACCACGCCCTCGACCGCTACACTTCAATGTTAGTAGAAAAAGGCTATGCTGTGGTAGTTTGCGACCAAGTGGAAGATGCTTCGATTGCTGCTAAAGAAGGCCGTCAAGTCAAGCGAGAAATCACCCGCATTCTTACTCCCGGAACTTTGACTGATGACGGAATGCTCAAACCCAGACAAAATAATTTTTTAGCAGCAGTAGTCATCGCTGGGGAACATTGGGGATTGGCTTATACAGATATTTCTACGGGAGAATTCGTCACTACCCAAGCAGACAGTTTAGAACAATTAACCCTAGAATTGCTGCGCTTGCAGCCTTCGGAAGTCTTGGTACCGACTAATGCGCCGGATTTGGTGACTATGTTGAGGCCCGGAGAGAAATCCGAGCATTTACCAGAGTGTTTGCCGAATTCGTTTTGCTATTCTTTGCGATCGCAAATTCCGTTTACTTTGTCCGAAGCAAAACAGAGAATCCTGCAAAAGTTCAAAGTACGATCGCTCGAAGGCATGGGATGCGGCCACCTTTCCCTCGCAGTGCGCGCCGCCGGCGGTTTGCTGCAATATATCGAAGAAACTCAAAAGGAAAAAGCAGTTTCTTTGCAAAGATTGCACACTTACACTCTCACCGATTTTCTCATACTCGACTACCAAACCCGCCGCAATCTCGAAATTACTCAAACAGTGAGAGATGGGGTTTTTCACGGTTCGCTGCTGTGGGCTATAGACAAAACCAGCACCGCAATGGGAGGCCGCGCTTTGCGCCGCTGGGTGCTGCAACCTCTGCTCAACATTAAAGGCATTTGCGCCCGACACGACACGATTCAAGAATTAGTAGAAAATAACGCCCTGCGCCAAGATTTGCAGCAGTTGCTGCGCCAAATTTACGACATCGAAAGACTGACAGGCCGCGCCGGTTCGGGAACAGCTAGCGCGCGGGATTTGGTCGCTTTAGCTGATTCTCTGGGAAAACTGCCGGAATTAGCCTCGATCGCAGCCCAAGGGCGATCGCCTTATTTGAAAGCGCTGCAAAATGTACCGCCAATTCTAGAAGAACTATCAACTAAAATTCACGCTCATTTAGTTGATGAACCGCCGATTCATTTAAAAGAAGGAGGTTTGATTCGCTCGGGAATCAATCCCATGCTAGATGAAATGCGCCACACTGCATCAGCCGACCAAGAATGGATTGCAAATTTAGAAGCAACTGAGAGAAAACGCACCGGAATTTCTAATTTAAAAGTAGGCTACAATAAAGCTTTCGGCTATTACATCAGCATTACTAAATCGAAAGTAGACCAAGTGCCGAAGGACTACACCCGCAAGCAAACTCTCACCAATGAAGAACGCTACAGCACTGAAGAATTAAAAGAAAGAGAAGTGCGAATTCTGACGGCGCGGGAGGATTTAAATCAATTGGAATACGATATTTTTGCTAAAGTGCGATCGGAGGTAGGAGAACAGGCAGAAATTATTCGCAACGTTTCCCGCGCCGTGGCGGCGGTCGATGTTTTGTGCGGTTTGGCAGAAGTAGCAGTTTACCAGAATTACTGCCGCCCGACTATGACAGAAAGTCGGGAAATTAAAATTATTGAAGGTTGTCATCCTGTGGTGGAAAAGTCTTTGCCGCCGGGATTTTTTGTACCTAATTCTGCTTTTTTGGGTCGGGAAGAATTGCTAAACCGCCCAGATTTAATTATTTTAACCGGGCCGAATGCTAGCGGCAAAAGCTGCTACTTGCGGCAGGTGGGTTTGATCCAGTTAATGGCGCAGATGGGCAGTTATGTGCCGGCAAAAGCTGCGAGTTTGGGAATTTGCGATCGCATTTTTACCCGCGTCGGCGCTGTCGATGATTTGGCAACGGGTCAATCTACCTTTATGGTGGAAATGAACGAAACTGCAAATATTCTCAATCACGCGACGCCGCAATCATTGGTTTTGCTAGATGAAATTGGCAGGGGAACGGCGACCTTTGACGGACTGTCGATTGCTTGGTCTGTGGCAGAATATTTAGCAACTGAGATTCGGGCGCGGACAATTTTTGCGACTCACTATCACGAATTGAATGAGTTAGCTTCTCTTTTAGATAATGTCGCAAATTATCAGGTGACAGTGAAAGAACTGCCGGATCAAATCGTATTTTTGCACCAAGTTCAGCCGGGAGGTGCTGACAAATCTTACGGAATTGAAGCAGGCAGATTAGCTGGTTTACCGCCGTCGGTGATTGACAGGGCGAGACAGGTGATGAAGCAGATTGAGAAACATAGCAAAATTGCGATCGGGCTGCGGAAAGGTGTTAAAAAAGATGGCAAAAAAGAGGCTGAGGGCGAACAGTTGGATATTTTTGAAGATTGAAATTTCCCGTGGTAAAAAATTTGTAGTAACTTCTATATTGCACCATTTTCAATAAGCCTTTCAGGGGCGGGCAGGATGCCCACCCCACAAGAAAATTTAATTTTTGTGGAACAGGCATCCTGCCTGTTCTCGAGCATGGTGCAATATAGAAGTTACTACTTTTACTAAAAACCAAGAACTATCCAGCAACTCTAACGCCCACTTTGTAACTTTCTTACCTCTTTGTGCACGCTCATTCCAATTTCCAGAGCCTCATTCAGCAACCGCCCGTATTCAGTCGCCCGATCGCTCACATCCATCGCCATCAAAGCAGCCAAATTACTTTCAATATTAGCAAATAACTCGTAACGGCGGCCGATAAATTGCTGATTTTCCCTGAGAATTCTCTCTGTTTTCAAAGCACAAACTAAACTTTCTCTAGTGATTTTTAATGCTTCAATTGCATCTGCTCGGTTAATTAAGTTGGCTTGTAAATTGCCAGCAGCCGTTAGGCGATCGATAATATCTAAAGCCTGAATCACCTCATGATATTTCTCAACTTCATCCAGCAGACCCGCCAGCGTTGCCAGAGGCTTTGCCTTAACCCATTTATAGACATTCCAAGCCACAGTAATCACCAGCGACAAACCCAAAGTTATTTGTAAAACCCGGACAAATATCTCAGCATCGCTAAATGAACCAACATTATGTTTATTGACCAGTAAAGCAACCGGCAGCGAGACAACAAGCGTCACGCAAAATATCAGCAACTCATGCAACAACAAAGCAAACAGCTTTTTGCCGTCCCGGAGTGCAGCAGGTCTATAAAAATCCCCTGAAAAACCGTCGCTCAAAGCTATTCCGCTCAAATCCTCCAACTCTTTCTCAGGAATTTTTAACTCATCCAAATCCGCTTGTATCACTCTTTAAAATCTCCTTAAATTGGGATTAATTACGATCCTCCCAGAGACATAATTGACTGCCACAGACTCAGATAAAAATTGCTTTCTCGGTTTCGGAATAGTTGAAAAGCTTGTCCAGGTGCGCCAAAAAACGGTCTCAGCGTCCATCCCAACTGACTGCCAACAAACGCATAGAGTCCCAACCAAAAGCGCAAAATATTTAGCCTGATGTCTTTGCCTTCCGCATCTTGTTCGGACAGAAAGTGCATTCCTTGATAAATGAAACTTACCCCCAAAAATCCTGTGATTGCCATGATAGCAACATTCAGCAACAAATAAAAAGTGTAATTGGTACTGCTGATGAGAAAAAACAGACTGACAGGTGCAAATCCAAACAGCAAAATGCTAATCATCGCCATCGCTGTCATCAACAATGTCAAATACTGCTCAAAAGTTCGTTTTGAACCAAACATGACATTAAAAAAGTACAGTGTGGGAAAGCAGATAATCAGCGTCAGCAAGTAAAGTGCTGGCAGTTTAATTGCTGAAACCAGACATTGCATCCACGTACTAGATGCACCTAATATCGCTCCGTAAATGCCAAAAAATACGGTACTAGAAATCAACAAACCGAAAATTTTAGATTTGAGCTTGACACCTTGGCGAATTTCTTCGAGAAACTGTTGCCGTTCCCGCAGCAAATACATTACTACTGAAAAATATTTCACGGGCTCTCCTTGTGACTGATGCGACTCCGGATCAGTCATAACTCAAGCTGAGTGCGCTTGGCAAGCTTGTCAAATCAGGACACTCTATGTTAACCAATTATTCTTGGGCCCAGCTCACCACAAACTCAGATGTGGAGGCGTTTTGAGAGATACTTGCAAAGCTAAACGGCTCAAACTGAATACAGGTATGCTTTGTATTCAATTTATCTCCAAATTGTCTCCAAAAAGAGCGATCGGGTAGTCATTTGATACTCAGTTGATACTCTGTTTGGTAATTCCGCAGTCATTTTGTATCCAATTTGTATCCAATTTTTAGTCAATCCGACCCCTGGGCAACCCAGAGAATCGACAATAAAAAACCTCAAACCGTTGGTTAATCGTAGGTTTGAGGTTCTTATAGAAAGCATTTGACATTTTTTCTTAAAAAATAAGGCAGACAAACAAGTCGTCTCACATAACTCAATAACCACAAGACGAGAAATCATGGGGCCATGGTGGCAAAAGAAGCCAAATCGATATCGCACAGGGCTTACGCTTACAGCAATCGATCTCAAATGGGTTCTATACAGCGTAGCTCGCAGAATATTTTCCGACTGCAGCAGCGGACAAAACCAGAGTCATGTCATCTGCATAGTGTGAAAAAAGCAAAAGTTTGTGCAGACTGAGACGATCGCGGTGAAAGCCGATCGCGCGAAAGCGGCTAGAATCTTCCTAGCAGAGTTCTGGATTAGATGAGGGTGAGTAGGTGAATAATTGCGTCTAATTGTGGGCTTAAAGGGGTCATATCGTAGAAATATCCTAGAAATGTTGGATAGAGTAGCTGAAAGTATTGATATTGGGTTACTTATTTTGAACGGGCAGGGTAAAGTGAAAACAACTCCCTCGATCTGGTACGGAGTCTACCCAAATTTGACCGTAGTGGGCGCGGATGATGCCTTGACACAGAGACAGTCCAATGCCGTAACCGTCTGTTGATTTATCTCGCTGCAAGCGAAAGCTGTCTTCAAAAATGCTCTCGCAATTTTCTTCAGGAATTCCCGGGCCGCTGTTGCAAATGCTGACTTGAACTTTGTAAGCGGTGCGGTGGAGAATTGAAAGATTAACAGTTCCTCGGTCTGGCGTGTACTTGCTGGCGTTGTCAAGCAAGTTGACCACGACTTGTTTGATGCGATCGGGATCGGCATAAATCAATGGCAAATCTGTGGGAATGTCTGTTTCCAAGTTCAGACTTTTCTCCTGAAATTTGTCTTGAAACTGCAAGATTACGTCTTGACAAATCGCCCCCAGTTCGATTTTTTTTGGTTCAATGTGAAGTTGAGCGTTTGTACCCCGGGCTGCTTCCAGGATATCTGTAATCATGCGATCGACAATCCGGATTTGGCGGCGGGCTTGTTTCATCAAATGAGCCGCCAGAGTCGGTGTCAAACGCGGCTTTTCCCCCTGTTTCACCTTCTGACTTGACTCAATAGTCTCCAAAGCCAAAGATGCAGCCGTCAAGGGATTGCGCAAGTCGTGAGCTAGCATCGCAATAATCCGGTCTTTCAACTGCAATTGCTCTTGCAGGCGTTCTTTTTCCTGTTTGAGGCGAAAAACTTCATCGGAAAGCTGCAGGAGTTCGGCGGCGCAAGCAACGGAATAGATGGGTTTTGGGTTGGTTAGAGTTGCAGCTAGAGCTGGCGCCGACTGCTGCTGAGCTGCGTATTCTTCTACAGAACGCTGCCAGCGGGGCCACCAGTGTTCGAGTTGGGCGATCAAATTGCTGCCGGCGAGAGTTTGTCGCGGCTCGGGATGAATTTTGAGCAGCGAGGGAGTGGCTACAAGTTTAAAGTGTTCGGCTAAATCCGGCTGTTCTCCTACGTCGATGACTTGAAGTTCAAAGTCGCACTCTGCCTTCAAATCTTTGAGGTACTTGCGGATGTGTCTGGTTTGTTCCCGGGAAGAGGGACGCTTGTCTACGAACAGCAAAAGCTGTAGAAGCTGTGCAGAATTTGCCGGCGGTTCGGGAGAACAGTCGGTATTGCTGGTGCTGGGTGTTGGATGGACGCTGTTGAGCTTTTCGATCGGGTGAAAATAATTGACCATTGCCGAGCCGAGTTATTTCACTTCTACTTTAATTTAATACTTACTTTAGATTTGTGCTATTGTCCGATAATTTCATTATGGCGGGCCGATGATATTTTTGAGATGGAAGAAAAATGAGTCGCTGCGGGTGGTGGTTCAAGTGGCGGCCACCTTTTTTGTGCTGTGCTTGTTGCTGACGCTGCACCGCTACTACAGCTTTTACGCTACTTACGACCAAGGCATTTTCAATCAACTTTTTTGGAACGGCACTCGGGGTCACTTGTTTGAGAGTTCCCTCTCTTCGGCTTTGTCCACTAATGTCGTTCATCAAAACCAGCTCCCGTCCGTATCTTACTACCGGTTGGGACAACATTTCACTCCGGCGCTGATGCTGTGGCTGCCAATTTACTCGCTGTTTCCCTCCCCCGTCACTTTGACTGTGTTGCAGGTAACTTTAATTACCGCGGCTGGAGGAGTTCTCTACGCTCTCGCCAGACACTATCTGGAACCGAGGCTCTCGGCGACAATTGTTGTGAGCTATTACTGCGCTAACGCGGTCATCGGCCCGACTTTGGGCAATTTTCACGATGTTTGTCAAATTCCGCTGTTTGTCTTCGGCTTGCTGCTGGCGATGGAGAAGCGCTGGTGGTGGCTGTTTGGGATTCTGGCAACTTTAATTTTGGCCGTGCGAGAAGATTCGGGAATTGTTTTGTTTGGCGTCGGATTTTACATGATTTGCAGTCGGCGCTACCCTTGGACTGGCTTGGCTGTCTGCATACTCAGTTTTAGTTACACGATCGTCCTGACTAATCTGATTATGCCTTTGTTTTCTGCTGACATATCCCAGCGGTTTATGATGGAGCGCTTCGGTCAATATGCCGATGGAGAGGAAGCTTCGACTCTCGAAATTATTTGGGGAATGGTGAGCAATCCCGGGCGGTTGGTGGCTCAATTATTTACGCCGTTTTTTGCTAAGATTAGATACCTGCTTGGCCAGTGGTTGCCATTAGCTTTGGTGCCAGCTTTCGCGCCTGCGTCTTGGATGATAGCTGGATTTCCGCTGCTGAAGCTATTTTTAGCGAAAGGAGAGTCGGTGCTGGCGATTAATATTCGCTATGCGATGACTGTGGTTCCAGGGCTTTTTTATGGGGCAATTTTGTGGTGGGCTAACCGTCAAAAGGAAGAAGATAGAAT
>JAICRN010000574.1 GCA_025937335.1 Microcoleus sp. TY_ISSM_2_bin.22 | reverse complement strand
TTTTTACTTTCTCTCTTATGGATAGACTGTTTGATTTCGATAGCGAACACTTGGTGAAGCTTATTTGCCAGCGGGAAGTTTTGTTCGAAGAACAGATAAATCGGACGATAGATCGCGTGCAAGATTCGATTCGCAGGATCGTGAAATCGCCCCGCCGCTTGGCTTCTCGCGCTCAAAAAACAGTCCGGGATTTCCAAGGAAGTTTGGAAAATTACTTGCGGAATACGGACAAGGAAGAACTCAATCCTGAAGGCATCAAACGCGATTTGCAGTTGCTGTTTAGCGAGCCGGGAATGGGGATGCAAAGTTTGGGCGATCGCCTGAAGCACTTCGACCGATCGACTCTGGTAGCATTGCTGTCGCAGCGGGAAGACATCTCGGAAGAGGAAGCAAACAAAATTGCCGACCAAATTGAATCTGTCCGCAACCAAATTGTCGAACAAGTTCAAATGGTTCAGGACAAGTTTCAGTCAGCAATCGACGGTATTTTCGGAAAAATCCGGGATTACCTCAATTCGCTCGATCGACCCGAGCTCAACTACGAAGGCATCAAGCGCGACTTACGCAAAGTATTTGACGACCCGCAGGCCGGATTTGACGCGATTAAAGAGCGTTTAGGTGAGTTCGATCGCGGTACTTTAGTTGCCCTGCTGAGTTCTCGTTCTGATATTTCCGAGGCACAGGCTCACCGAATTGTGGACCAAATGGAAGGAGCCCGAGACAGCGTTTTATTGCGCTCGGAACGCCTGCAATCTGAAGCCAAAAAACGCATCAAAGAGCTCAAAAACAAGGCCAAGCAGCAAGCAGAAGATGCGCGCGAAGCGGCAGCAGCTGCAGCTTGGTGGCTGTTTGGTACGGCTCTGACTTCTGTGGTTGTTTCCGCTCTGGCTGGAGCAATAGCAGTAGGCGGGATTTCCGGTTTGTTTAGCTAGACTTTAAAGGAGTTTCAATTAACTTTCTCCTGATTCTAGGCTGGCTTTTTGCCAGCCTATTTTCTTTGACAGACACCCCATTTGTTTGGTGTGGCATAATTGCAGGATGATTTTAATTGTTTTGTGGGATGGGCGTCCCGCCCGTCCGGTGTATTGTCGTAGCGAATTCTATTCGCCGAGAAAACTAGGAGGAAATACTTTAGATAAATCGAGGGAAAAATCCCCAAAATTAGGGAGGGCAACTGTCTCGTTAGGCAGAAAAATTCTCTCGACGCGATAACCAAATTTGCCTTGCGAATTCTGATACGGATCGCTGTAACATTCCAAACAAGTTTCTAATAAGTTAAATATCCAATAGTCAGAGATACCCGCTTCAGCATAAAGGGGCAACTTGACCTGTTTGTCGCAACTCAAAGAAGAATCCGCAATCTCAATCAGTAACAATATATCCGCTGTTGTGGGATGAGAGGATAGAGAGTCATCAGGGCGATTTTGCACGATCGCGCGATCGGGTTCTGGTTCGCTGTCATCCGGCAGAATAATCGGTTGTTGCCCCCGCAGTGTCGCCCTTTCTCCCATCAGCTTAAATAACTCGCGTTCCAAGCGTGTCTCGCAAACAGAGCGAGCAGTACCTTTAGCAGCCATGTGGATAAGTTGTCCCTCGATTAACTCAATTCGATCGTCCTCACCAAAAAACCCCAGTTGTGTGAGGCGATGATATTCCGCTATGGTGAAGCGTTTTGCAGTTGCGATCGACATAACACCCACCTAAATACAGGCCTGTTGCGATTGTAGGCGATCGTCGATCGGCTAAACAATGCTAATTGCTGAGCACAGGTAACAACAATATTATCAAATTGGTCTCATCCTTTGGTTGCAAATTTACCCACTTTTGGTCAATTTACTCCCGGAATTTATGTCGGGGATCGGATCAGCCTTAAGCAAGATTCTCGCATCAGTATTTATTAGGTACATTAACTTAAGTAGCAAACAAAAGTTTTCTAACAAATAAGAAAACTGAGCAATACATATTATTTTGGAGGCTTGAATGACATTTACTACTGCTGCCGCTGCTTACGACCAAGGAAAAGCAGATATTAAGAGCTTGAGTGTAGACGACCAATTAGGTCTGCTGTGGTTTGTTTACAAGCAAGTTGGCAAGACAATAACGCCAGCGGCTCCGGGTGCTTCCGGTTCCGACATCGCTGAGGGTTTGTTCGATCGAGTCAAAGCGCTGCCTCAGGAAGAACAACTACAAGTAATGCGCGACATTGCCTCAAAAGCCAATACTGAAATCAGCCGGATCTACGGCTCGATGAGCCCTGAAACCAAACTGGCTTTTTGGTATTTCCTAGCAGTAGGAATGGACGAAGAAACTATTATTGGCGTGCCTTCAGACTATCAACTTCCTGACGCAGGAAAAGCTTTATTAGGAAAGATTCAGGGGCTGGACTATCAGCAGCAAATTGATTACCTTCGCGGTACAGTTTTAGAAATGGGTGCTGAAGCTGCTCCAGGGGCTGGCATTTAAAAATAGGACTTACGAAAAAAAACCCGGTTTCTCGGAGAATATTGAGTCCGGCAATGAGGCATCTAGGAAGAAACCGGGTTTTTAGCCGTTTGATGCGTAATACCAATTTTTTATGAGGCCCCGCAGAATCCGAGCCCCCCTAGCCCCCCTTAATAAGGGGGGGACAATATCCGGATCGAAGTCCCCCGACTATCAGGGGGATTTAGGGGGATCGAGATATGTGCAACTTCACATTAGATTGGTATAAGTCCTCAAAAAGATTAGACCTCTGGCAAAAGTCCTTTTCATAAATTTATTGGACGGGCAAGATGCCCGTCCCACAAGAAAAAATAACTCTTGTGGGATGGGCATCTTGCCCGTCCCAGTTATTTTTGCAAGAGGTATACAGCACTTCCGGGTGTTATGAGGTACAATAAGAATAGATTAAAAAAATACACCAATGAAAGCATATTCAGTAGATTTGCGGACAAAAATAGTAGCAGCCCATCAAGATCAGAAGCTGTCGATCAGAAAAACAGCAGCGATATTTTCCGTCAGTAAAAGTTTAGTTCAAAAACTGGTCAAGCAACAAAAAATAGAGGGGAATTTACAGCCGAAACCCAGGGGAAAACCGAGATATAGTCATTTGAATAATTCCACAGCTTCTTTGAGAGAAATAGTGGCAGCACATCCCGATGCAACCTTACTAGAATTGTGTGAGTTATTTGCTCAGAAGACGGGAAATTGGGTGGGTAGAACAGCCATGTGTAACGCCTTACAAAAGTTAGGATTAAATCGTAAAAAAAAACAGTTAGGAGTAGCCAAGCAGGCACTGAAAGAGTCATGAAATTAAGGTTAGAGTATTGGGAAAAAGTCAAGCATATCGACCCAAAAAATCTAGTCTTTTTAGATGAAACTGGAGTATTGCTAGGTTTAACCAGAACTCATGCACGTTCCCAACGAGGGACGAGAGCCTATGCAGTCAAACCTTTTTATCGAGGTAAGAAAGTCACAGTAATTGGTGCAATTAGTCTCACGCAAGTAGTGGCATTAATGACCATAGACAACTCGATGGATAGCCAAGTATTTGAGGTGTTTATCGACAAATGCTTAGTGCCACAATTGTGGTCGGGAGCAGTAGTAGTGATGGATAACTTACCAGCGCATAAAGTAGATTCAATTAAGCCCATGATTGAAGCGGTGGGTGCTTCTATCTTGTGTTTGTCCCCATACTCTCCTGATTTTAATCCAATTGAATTATGGTGGTCGCAACTCAAATCTTTGTTGCGACAGTTTTCGCCAACCACCACTCAAATGGTTGATACGATAATTGCTGTGGCTCTTGACTTAATTAATCCGAAACATCTCAAAAACTGGTTTACTAATTGCTGCTACTGTACCTCATAACATCCGGAAGTGCTGTATTAGCGCAGCAGCGGTGTATCTGCGGTGCGGAATTAGTGGAGGGTTCTGAATCTCGCCAACAGGTTAGCGGTTGGATTGATAAAGCGGGAATTGGGGATGTGGAAGAAACAACTATTCGGATTAGCGATCGGGTAAATG
>JAICRN010000384.1 GCA_025937335.1 Microcoleus sp. TY_ISSM_2_bin.22 | reverse complement strand
GGAAAGAGAGCCGGACTTGACGGAGAGCAATCGGGATTGTGGTGGCAGCAGTTGCAAATTATTGATGAATGCCGACCAAAATTTGTTGGCTGGGAAAATGTTGAGGGAGCGCTGTCTCGCGGAGCTAGAGAAGTGGCTGCCAGCCTCCGAATGGTCGGATATCAAGTTGAGGGCCCAGTCGTCGTATCGGCAGCGGAACTCGGAGCGCCTCACCAGCGGAAGCGAATTTTCATTGTTGCCTACCCCAACGACCTATCCCTCCGGAAACGGGAAGGCTTCATCGGCTGGGAGGAACAGATTAGAGAGCAAATTGCGATCGCGCGCAACTATACCTACTTCCAGAGCCAGCGACGGGATGAAGACTGGCTACAACTTAGGAAAAACCGGGGGGACGAATCTAACAAGTTACTTGAGGTTGGCGACGCCTGCGGCACGAGATTTCAAAGGAGTTTCGCCGACAAAAAAGACGGGGGCAAGCGCGACATTGGCCGACAATTTACTGCCGTCTATTCTGCCCGGACAGTCGGCAAACCCGCAGGTATGGGGATGGATGATGGGATTCCCGATAAATTGGGCGGAGTCGGTGCTGATGCCCCAACTTGGCTCGCTGGAATTGGACGATCGGGATGGTGGGATAGAAATCAACCGCCCGATCGCGCCGGGATAGACGGCAAGCGAATAAAAGGTCGGCGAGAGTGCATCAATCACTACGGTGCCGCCTGCACTCCGATGCAAGCGGTGCCGATGGCGTTGAGGATTAAATATTTAGCAGGAATTTTAGATCGGACTTTATGAAAATTGTTACAATTTGGAAAGTATAGGGTTTGTTTCTATTAATTAGCGTTTGTCGGAATACCGACTGTTAAATTTTGCAAGTTCATTTATCGATCGCAACTTATCACGATTTAGTGAGTAGCACCATACAATGCTTACCCAGTATGCAGATTTAATCTTACTCATTGCCACAATTGTGGAAATTTTAACAATATTTTTAATTATTGTTTTATTGCGTGAGATCAAGACGTTAAAAAAGATAAACGCGATATCAAGGCTTAGAGAAGAAAGAGCTGTTAAAGAAAATATTAGTTGGCGCAGCATGATTCCAAAAACTATTAGGATTGGTGAGGCAAACGCTGAAAATATCAAAACCTTGTCAGGACAGCAGCAAATTTTAAATAGGTTTGTAGGAGAGGTCTTAAATGTTAGCAACTTAATTCCTAATAAAGAGTTTGGGGTTGAAGTTTCTGATATTATTGAAGAATTGCGAGCTCGTGTAAAATGGGCTCAAGAATTGGAAAAATATCAAGCCAATAATGACGATTTTTATCAAGGAGATTAACGTGAAACTACTTTTACAATTATTGATATTGCAAGAGTTTGTTATTATCACGATCACTTTTTCTGGAGTTTTTTTGCTTGTAAGTTACGTTGCATTGACCGGGACTACTAAGGCAATTCCTTCGGAAATGCTGACGCTAGCTATTGCGTTAATATCGGGAGCCTCTGCAGCAGCCCTAAAAAAAGGAAAATTGAGTAACGCAGAAATGGTTATATCAACGCAATCATTAAGAGATTATGGTTTTATAGGTGCAGCAACTACCGAGTTAATCCTAGTGGCTAATTACGTATTTTTGATTTGGCTCGAAAAGTCAATTCCCGGTGAAATTGCCCCTGCGATTGGCTCATTGGCTGCTGTAGTGTTAGGCTTTACGGATTTTGGAGATTCAAAGAACAAAGATGGATAGACCGATCAACTATTGACTCAATTAAAACAAGCAGAGTTTCTAGTCCTTAGCCAAAAACAACGCTTGTTCTGCATGACGCCGCCGCGTCAGTCCCGGCAATTCCTCTCCGTTCGCCTTGTTCCAGCGCAAAAACTGAGCAGCAACAATATGGATTTGGGCATTTGCATTGAGCATTGACAGCAAAGTCGATCGCTCGAAAGCTTCCGCGCCAATATTGAAAGTGAAAGATACCAGGGCTGAGAATTGATTCTCATTAATTTGTGCGGTAACTAGCCGATCGACCGCATCTTCCGAGTCTGCCAAATCCTCTCTAAGCAGCGCGTCGGCATCAGCTTGGCTGATTGTCTGCCCTAATTTTGCCGATCGAGTGTGTCCGTACCCAATTGTCGGTACACCCGCAGGGCACAGGTAAGCTTCTAGCTGGCAACCTTCAAACTCTTTGATAAGCTCCAATCCTTGTTTGTTAATAATACGCATAGTTGCAGATTTTGCCGTAAATATAGCCAGATGCTAGCATAGACGTGGCGCTGCTTTGTGAGATTAGCGGCGCTCATTACACCCCACGATACCAATTGCGCTTTAGCCATCCTTCAACGGATGGCTGTTTTGTTCAATTTTGTTCAATATTTGGCCCCTATGGCGGGGCACGTACTTGGCTTAATCGCCAGTAAAAGTAGGAAGTGCAGGAGACGAACCTGCCTGGGGCAAATTATGAGTTTGCTGCCTAAACCGCTCGGCCAACTTCCCAATTGCAAAAATAGTATAACACAATTTTGAGCTAGAGCAACAGATCCAAATCTCCGCCTAGCATTGCTGACACAATATCAGCACCTTCAACTACCTCACAACCTCCGTTCAATTCTGGCTTGTAGTCGGCAATGTAAGCTGCGTGTTCTGGATGCAGCCGATAGTTCCGGCGTCTTTTTGCGCTGTCGTGATTTCCTTGCAGCGGAATAGGCAAAGATCCCTGATATCTTTTGCAGCGAAACATTGCATCTTGCAATCCTAATTGCACCCGTGGCGGTCGAGCCAACCAGATCGTGCATTTAGATGCAAGAATAAAATCCCAGCGTTTACCTTGTAGCAGTTTAATTTTCAACAACAGTGGATTGCGCCACTTCAGTTTACCTTCAAAATATTTATCTTCGTGCTGATCGGTAATAATTGCCCCTGTTTCGGCAATAGCTTTTTCTAATCCTGCCAGTCGTTTCTTAGACTGGTTTTTCAATTCTGCGTCCCAATATTCCCAAGCAATAATACCAGTATTCATTTGCTATAATTAATAACAGCTATTAAACATATTTTATCACTGAACATTAGTCGCTGAACATTAATCAAAATTAGCAAACCCTATGCCAGCAAAAGGATTTCAACAAGTTCGCGTTCCGACACGCACCTTTGAGATTGAATTAAAACACCGCCCGCCAGACGATACAACAGGCGATCGGGAAGAATTAATCAAAACCGAGCAAATTCAAGTTCCTGACCTTGGTAATCGGGAATGGGAGAAGCGATGGGCAATGATGGCGGTGTGGAATAGTTTTAGCGATGAGGACGCCAAACAACTTGGTATTAACCAAGCGTTTATCTTTTCTCAGGAATTCCGGGAGTTGATTTTTCGGATTGAACTCAACCCATTTCAGGATGAGGAAGCGCACAAATTAGATGTGCCCGCGCAGAGTGAATACGACAATTGGCTTGTGGCGGTTCGGAAAAAGTTTAAGAAACGGTACAGGGTTGAGATTGATGACTGGATGGAGAGCGGGCAATCGGAGACTTGTTAAATATCGTTAACTCGAACCTCACATAATATTTCTTTTAAAAGCTTTTTAGTCGCAAAAACGTTGACAAACTTCTATCTTTGCTCAACTAATTTATCTTCTAATTTTGATATAATAAAGATGAGCCGATCGGGTGCTGAAACACCCGTTTATCATCGGCTGTCCACCTACTACGGATAGGCGAACAATGAGTAATTTAGCACGATTTGAGAATGACGGCATTGAACTAGTAATTGACACCCAGACCGGGGAGGCATTTGCTACCCAGTCTGGTTATGCACGGATGAGCGGTCTAACTGTTCGAGGAGTCGGGAAGCGACTAGAAAAGCTCATGAACTCAGGTACAGTCAAAACAGATGAAATCGATACAGGGTATGGGTTTAAGGCAGTGAACTTGATTCCTGCTGACTTAGTGTATGACTGGCTATTTGAAGACAACAAGGATCTGGCTCGTGTCATGGGCAAGACAGGGGCGACTGTCTATATGCACCAGTTAGCCGGATACAAAATCAGCAGCAGCGCGATCGCCCCTGCTACTCCCGCACTGCTCCAAACCTATGTTGAAGCCCTTAAGGCATTGGTACAGGCAGAGGAAGAGAAGGAGCAACTAGCGCTGGAAAATTCTATGCAGGCAGCTCAGATTGACGAATTGGAGGAAGATGTCGATCACCTATCCGAACTTGTGGACGAGTTATTCGACTATTCCTCAATCGTCCGTATTGCCAAACTCAACAACGTCAACGAAAAAATCTACAGTTGGCGCAAGCTAAAGGCTGCATCCAAGATTAAGGCAGTAGAAGTTAAGCAGGCTCCGTGCCAACGTTTTGGCGTAAAAAATCTCTACCACGCCGACGCATGGAAGTTAGCTTATCCTGACGCCAAGCTACCTGCTAACTCTGCACTAGCTGCGCTGTAACTTTCACCTTTGAGCATAATCTAAAATTGCGCTAATTCTCAAACCCCAGTCTAGAGTAATCCGGGCTGGGGCTTGTCGTATCCAAAGTGCGATCGCAACTCCGCAGTTTGCCCCAAAATATACTGCACCTCGTCCGGGCTAAAAAACTCTTTATATTTAATAACGGGCGGAGATTCCACGTCTCGATCTATACCTTCATGCCACGGCAACCCTTGGCCCAACTTGACGGCTTTTACTCGATAGTTCCTCACCATTTCCACGTCGTAGGCAATATCAATAAAGTGACAGCACTGCGAGAGAAGCCTGATTTTATCTGCTAGTAAATTTTCATATTGAACAACTAAATGCTGAGGGGAATTCCGCAAACAGTAAGATATCAATGCAGCACTCTTCCACCGTTTGACACAAAAATCCAGCGTCCATTCTCCACCCCATAGAATATTTGAGCCAGGGGTCTGCGTTGCTTTCCGCATAGATGCCACCACATCTAGCGGATTGCGGATCAGGTGGATAAATTTAGCATCAGGCAGGTAGTTCAAAATGTCTTTAGCAAAAGAAATGTGTTCCGGTGTTTTCTCCAACCAGATTTGATTGCCGTCTTCCGTTGCCAGCCGATCCAAAATTCCAACAAACCACTTAATCCGATCGCTCGTGACTTGTCTGTTATAAACCTCGTGCCGATCGAATAAATCGGGTCGGTCAATTTCTTGGTGAAACCATCTGTGCAGGCGATCGGGTAATCGGGATTTTAGGTTGTCAGTCCATAAAAAATGAAAAAATTTCGTTTCCGGAAAAGACGTAATTTTGGGGTGCGCCGCCAGCAAGCTTTGCAGAATAGTAGTTCCGCTGCGGGGAGCTCCGACTAAAAATATGCGTTTCATTTTGTTACAATTTAAACATAAGTTTTTTATCAAAATCGTCGCCTTCAAAGCTAGCTTTTAAATTTAAACACTGAGAAGCAAAAGCAGCCCTGTCAGCCCCAGCGATATCGATTATTACGCCGTTTGTAAGAGAAACTTGTGTTTTAAAACTTTGGTCGCTTGCGTCCCTTACATTCCACCATACAGATACAACGTGCGAAACTAAAAACATTTGTTCGTTAGAGTGAAACCATACTGGGGGGCGAAAAATTGTACCCATTAAATTGGAATCTGCAAAAATATTTTTACTTTGTTCTAATTTGTTTAAGTCAAAAGGCGTCATGCTCATAATTTTTGATTTAGTATAGTTTAAGTTTATAACATTATAGCTTAAACCAATGAATACTACACCTAAAGTGTCGATCGTCATTCCGGCATACAATCGCGAGCGGTACATCGGTATGGCAGTGCGATCGGTACT
>JAICRN010000745.1 GCA_025937335.1 Microcoleus sp. TY_ISSM_2_bin.22 | reverse complement strand
GGAGTGCTAGCAGTTTGGCTGTTTGACGGCCCTCGGAAGCTGCCGCACGCGGTGGCTTTGCTGGGAATGAATGACAGTGTAGCTGCCATTGGAGACCCGGCGCGGGGCAGGATTTTCTATTTAGATAGGGCAACTTTTGCCTACATTTGGCGAGACGAATACGTGCCGATTTTCCGGTCTGCGGATATCTTGTTAAGCAACCAGCAAGCTATTGACTATTTGAGTAAATTAGGATATAATAGCGGCGATTTAAAAGCAGATATCGAGCGGTTTCAAACAGATAAAAAATTGCAAGTCAGCGGCAAGTTAGATAGGATTACTGAGTTAATGTTGAGCGGCAGTTTTTTGGAAGGAGTCCCCAGATTGGATGGAAAATAGTTATAAAAAATCATCAAGCGCACACGTGCTTTTGACCGACAAAAAATAGGAATCATGCGTTTTTTTTTCAAACAATCTTTGAGTCATTCTTCACACCGATCGCAAATATTCGATCGCCCCAGCAGACGATCGGCGATCGCATCTTGGTAGCGTGGCTGCATGAAATTACCGTAAGCGCGGGCATTTGCATCTAATTCCTCCTATATTTCTACGGTCGATCGCACCTTGGCTACGCCTCACCGTTTTTGACAGTTGGGAACAGTTGAATCGCCCATTTTAGGCTCAGACAGCTTGACTTCCCATCCAGGTAATTTCCACCAATTAACTCGCTGATTCGGCTGAATCCAGAAGTTTAGTTGTGTGATCTTGCCATCCTCAAATCTGAGTGTGGGAAAGGTAGGATAACTGGTATCATCGGTTTCGCGATAAGTGCGTCCAAGGTAATTTAGGCAGGTCGTTAATCCCTCAGTAATTCCCAATTCTTCCACTCCCGTTCCCTTCAATTTTGCATCATCGTAACTGAAAGAACCGTTGAATGAATTGCCCGCTAACCCGCCTTTGGTAACAGTGATAGTGAAATCGTAGGTTACGCTAACTGCGTAGGCTTGGGTTGCAGTTACAACTGTGCTCAGAAGAGTTGTGGCGATGGCCACCGATAGTTTTGCAATTGCTTGCACACTCGCATCCCGAAACAGAACAACACTATAAATTTTGCTTTCAGCCATCGGGAAACTCCTTAACTACGGTTCTATCGTAAGTGATTTACCGGATATGATATCATAAGTAATGAGTTAAATGCGATCGCAGCAGAGTGCCAAGCGAACAAAAATTACCGCATCTGGTTAATCATGTATACTTTTTTGCACTGAAAACCACAACAGAAAACGATCGTCTTTAATCGCCCAGGATTAAGTGAGTAGATTTAACAACATTCATTCCCGCCGCCGCAAATTTTTTATAAGCTGCATCTGCTTGTTCCGTAAAATCAACAACACCGGGAACAACCACAGGCGAAGTGCAATCTTCCAGTAAATAAACCTTTTTTGCCAAATTCGGATCTCGCGCCAAAATTTCAGTCAGCAAATCATCAATTGTCCAAGCAACGCAGTGACTTTTGGCTTGTCCGGCAATAATTACTGCATCAAAATCGAGCAATTTATCCACAAAGTTAGCATTCTTTTCAGCAATCGGATTGCCGTCGAATCCATCTAAAACTTCCGGCCGCAAAACCGAATAGTTTTCTGTTAGCGGATTCCCGCCTTTGATTTCAAAAAGTGCTTGACTGTTGCGGGCTATTGTATGAAAAAATATTGCTTCTTCCACCGCCGAAACCAGGGCGTGTCCGATGCCGCCCAGCATCGAGTGATAGGGCCAAATTGTCAGGGGATATTTTCCATCGGCGCTGAGTTTTTTGACGTAGTGGCAAGCCTGTTTTTCCAGTGCTGAAAAATTTTCCCCGCTGATGCTGTGGGCGATGGCTGGATTGATTTTCCAAATGCCTTTTTGGACATCTTCCAGTGTAATAGAAGTTGCGGCTGGTATGGGATGTTCGCCTGCTTCGTCTATCCAAAAGATTGGATGAAAAATTTGCATGGCGGTGTGGGTATCCATTGTCGGCGCAATGGTTGTAATTGCATTTAAATTGCGGTAGATGAATTCGCACAACCGCAAATTATCGTCTACTGCACCGCTACCGGAACGCCCGCCCACAAATAGTTCAAATTCTGGTAAGCAAAAGGTATTTTGGGCGTCGATTATCAGCAAACAAGTCTGATTTTTGTCGCTGGCGGCGGGCTGGATGCTGTGCTGCTTTGCCCAATCTTTCGCTTGGGCGGCGCGTTCTCCGTAGGGGACTCGCCAGACTTCGCCTAATTTTTTGGGGTCGAAAAATTGGGGGATTGGAAGTTGGGTTTTTTGTGTCATGACGATCGCTTTTAGGGTAGTTTACAGTAATAATTTAAGTTGCGAGTATAATGCTGATAAATATTTGCGGGTGAATCATGGCAAAAAAACGAATCCAAGATTATGCTAGGGTAAAACTTAAACGCATCGTGTTGTTTTTTTCGCTCGCCCTTTTGCTCGCTCTCTTAATTGTAGCAATTAGATCTGCCTACGTTCAACAAGAAAAGAGAAGTCTGTTAATCCGGATCGAGGATTTAGGCTGGTGGGGGCCAGTGGCTTTTGTAGCTACTTACAACTTGGCTACTGTGCTGTTTGTACCTGGTT
>JAICRN010000325.1 GCA_025937335.1 Microcoleus sp. TY_ISSM_2_bin.22 | reverse complement strand
GCAAAAATTTTAAGAAGCCTTGGGTTTCTAAAAGATAATCTATACTCTGCTGAATCACAGCTTCTTCAGTGGGTATGAGAGATAACTCAATTCCCGCCTGATTTCCTTGACACCAAGCGACAGTTCCCTCAAAATCTCGCTCTTGGGTATCTCCGGGCAGTACGAGGCGCAGGCGAACACGCTGACTTCTCGAGCAATTATCTGGAACTCCTACCAGGCCGATGCCACCGATGGATATGTCTTCTGTTTGTAGTTTAACGGAGCGATCGCCGTCAAATTCTGCTAAACATTCGCTTTTGAAGGGTGTGCGTTCTGCGGTGACTTTGGAAACAACATAAGCTATCAAGCGCTTCTGTCCGGGTACATCCTCTTGTGCTGCTACCACTGCTACCTGCACGTCTGGGTGTTGTCCTAGCACTGCATCGATCTCGCCGAGTTCGATGCGGAAGCCGCGAATTTTCACTTGGTGGTCGATGCGACCTTGAAATTCGATGTTGCCATCGGGTAGATAGCGGCCTAGATCGCCTGTACAGTAGAGGCGATCGCCTGTATGAGGATGAGTGATAAAGCGCTTGTTAGTCTTTTCCTCATCTCGCCAATAGCACCGGGCTAAACCGATTCCTCCAATATAAAGCTCGCCTACTTCTCCCTCTTGACACGGCTCCATTGCTTCGTTGAGCACGTAAAAATGTTGGTTAGTCATTGACCGACCGTAAGGGATGCTTTTCCATGCTGGGTCAACAGTTTCGATGGGATATAAAATCGACCAGATAGAAGCCTCGGTTGCACCTCCTAAGCCGATAACAGCGGGGGTTGAAAGTTTGCCCACACCAGATGCCAACTCAGTCCCATCTAGCTCCCTCCCTTTAGCAAGGGGAGGGTTGGGGGGGGGTTGATTCAATTCACTCTTGATTAAAGCTTTGATTTGATCTGGCAAAGTCAGCGGTATCCAATCGCCGCTGAGAAGGACTAAGCGCAGAGATGATGGTACATCTTTGCTATGAGCAGCGGCATAATCCACAAGCATCTGCATCAAGGCGGGTGCGGAGTTCCAGATAGTGACTTGTGCTTGCGCGATCGCATCAACCCAGTGAGCGGGATCTGGCGTTGCTGTCGGTTTGGGGATAACAACAGTACCTCCTGCAGCCAGCAAGCCGAAAATGTCGTATACAGATAGATCGAAGCTGAGGGAAGATAGAGCTAAAACGCGATCGCTACTTCCGACTTCAAAACGTTGGTTAATATCAACAAGCGTGTTAACTGCACCGCGATGCTCGATCGCTACTCCCTTGGGTTGACCAGTAGAGCCGGATGTATAAATTACATACGCTAAATTATCCGGTGTCACCCCGCTGTCTGGGTTTTCTTCTGTGAAGCGATCGATTATTTCTGAATTCCCATCCAAACAGATGACGTGCCCGCTATGTTCGGGAAGAGACTCGACTAAATGCTGTTGTGTCAGCAAAACAGGCGTTTGGGAATGTTCCAACATGAATGCCAGCCTGTTTACTGGATAATGCGGATCTAGTGGTACATAAGCTCCGCCGGCTTTGAGAATACCCAATAAACCTACTACCATTTCTAGCGATCGCTCCACACAGGCTGCGACCAATACCTCTGGCCCGACACTCAGAGTCTTCAGATAATGCGCCAACTGGTTAGCTTGGGAGTTTAACTGCTGATAAGTTAGCAGTTTTCCTTCAAAAATTACTGCAATAGCGTCAGGCGATCGCTCTACTTGGGACTCAAATAGCTGGTGGATGCACGTATCATGGAAATTACCGAGCATTTTATTCTTCCCTCGATCGTGTAATACTTATTTTTTGCACCCTTTGCGTAAGTATTGTTTTGCAATATCACGCCACACCCCAAACACAGAAATTCTTCAAGTAATTTTTTCTAAGATAACGTTTGATACTCTAGTATAAGACCATAAACTGAATTGCTAGCATAGCTAATTTTTATTTTATCATCTATTGATTTCTTATATCTGTTGAGAGGAACCTTGCAGTGATATTCGTCACTATTTCATTTCCATTTCAGAGCTATAATAAACCATGTTGATGGGTGTTTAGTATAACCGAATGGCACTAAAATAAGCTGAATCAGTTACTTGGGCTAAATTTTCATATGGAAGCAGCAAAACTTTAACAAATCTTTTTGAAAAATTAAGTTACAGTCGTGAAAAAAATGGGATACTCTAGAAGAGTGATAAAAAAGAAATGTAAACCCCTATTAGACAGATATACGGGTACTAGGGAGTAAGTACAAATACCTCGTTCGATATATTTTTTTGTACTTATGTGGAGAAGTCAGCCCGCAGTGATGAACTGCCAGTGCTATTTAGCTTAGCGTTTTTTGAAAAACTTAATTGATACTCGTAAAAATTACTATCAATTTTTGTGGATGAACAATATGCCTACAGTTCCCTTAATCATTTCTGACGAAACTCTCCGAGATGGCGAACAGCAAGCAGGGCTTTTCTTCCCTTACGAAACTAAAAAAACTTTAGCTAACCTCATCAGGCAAACCGGAGTCCACCAAATAGACATAATGCCAGCAGTTCACGAAACGGAAGAACATTTACTAAAAACCTTAGTGGCAGAAGGTAATAGGAGCATTATGATGGCTGCCACAATGGTAGGCAAACAATTTATCGACCAGGCTATTGCCTGCGGAGTAGAACGAATAATTCTTTTCTATGCTGTGTCAGACCGTCTTTTACTTTTAAGAGATACAGAAATCCGCAATTTAATAGCACCCCCAGAAAAAATAGAAGATAACAATCTCCCTAATGAATTTGTCCGTCTGGTTCGGGAGAATATGATTAACAAAGTTTTGGAAAATCTACGCTACGCAACAAGTCCAGAAATTGGTTTAAAAGTAGAGTTTGCCGCCGAAGATGCCAGCCGCGCTGATTTTAACTTTTTAGTAGAGTGCATTCGCTCATTCCAACCCTACATCGAACACTTTGTCCTCTGCGACACCATGGGCATCCTCACTCCAGAAAAAACTTATATATGGGTGCGCGACCTCTTAGAATTAACCGATAATGCAGCTTTGGGAGTGCATTTCCATAATGACTTAGGCATGGCTCTCGAAAATACCCTGCAAGGTGTCATCGCGGGAGCTTCAATGATTTCAGGCACATTTTTAGGTATCGGCGAACGGGCAGGAAATATTCCACTAGAGCAAGTTTTAAATGGACTCAAATGGCGCTTTGGAATAGAAGTAGAGGGGATTAATTATCAAGCGCTCTGCGAAGTAACAAACTATCTCGACTCTCTAGGAGTTCGTCCCGCTCCCCCTTACTCTCAAGCAGCCCTTCGTCACGAAAGCGGCATTCATGTAAATGGCTTTTTACGCGACCCCGATAGCTACCACATTTTTCCTCACGCCTCACCTGAGATTTGGTTTGGAAAATGTAGTGGAGCTAGCAATTTTCAGTACCTGTTCGAGAAACAATTAAACCAACCTCTCTCACCTCAAGAATATAATCGAATGCGAGATAAAATTAAATCCTTTTCCATTCAAGAGCAACGGTGTTTTTCGCCAGAAGAGATAGTCTCGCTATTCAAACAAGGATTTTTCAATGACTGAGCCGTATCGCGTGGTAGCACTACCGGGAGAAGGAATCGGTCCAGAAGTAGTAGAAGCTTCCTTAAAAGTTCTCCAGCATTTAGCACAACTAGAAGGGTTTTCTCTAGTTATAAATTATGCCTTAATCGGACAACTTGCCTTCGAGGAATTTGGAAATTTTTTCCCGCCACAAACAGCACAAATATGCGAAGGTTCTGATGGCATTCTATTCGGAGCAGTGACAAAGGGTGGTATCCTCGAACTGCGCCAATACTTCGACTTCTTTACCAACCTTCGCCCCGTGCGTCCCTTTGCAACTTTATTGCATAAATCCAGCCTCCAGCCCCAAAAGATTCAAGGGCTTGATATCTTGTTTGTGCGGGAATTGGTAAGCGGAATATATTTTGGCCCATCGGGACGAGAGCAAGACGAGGATGGCTCCTATGGCTATCACACAATGAAATACTACGATTGGCAAATTCGTCGCATTGCTAGAGTCGCTCTTAAAAAGGCTAAAGAGCGCCGAGGGTTGCTCACCGTCGCCCACAAGGAAAATGCTCTCCCACAAATACCTTGGAGCTGTTTAGTGCAGGAGGAAGCAAAGAATTTCCCTGATGTTGTAGTGGAACCTATGTTAGTAGATAACTTAGCTATGCAACTGGTACGGGAGCCGCAGCGATTTGATGTTATTCTAGCTGGAAATCTATTTGGGGATATTCTCAGCGATATCGGAGGGGCATTAGTAGGTTCCATTGGGCTATTACCCTCTGCTAGTATTAACGATCGAGGATTCGGTCTTTATGAAGCTATACACGGTACAGCACCAGATATTGCTGGGAAAGGTATTGCTAATCCTTTAGGAACGATGGGAGCAGTTGTATTAATGCTCCAGCAGTGGGGAGAAACTCATGCTGCTACTCGCTTAATTCAAGCTATGGAAGGAGTTTTAGCTTTGGGCTACCGCACGGCTGATTTAGCTCCCCAAGGTCAAGAAACTTTGGTGAACACAAAAACTTTAACTGAGCTTATAATTCAACAACTCTCTGAACTAGCTTTGGCAAATTAGGAGGAATAAAACTTATGAAAACTGAACCAAAAGTGTTGATTCTTGAGGATGATATTAATACAGACGATATTATACCAGCTAAACGGTGTACTACTGCCGATCCAGAGTATTTAAAACAGTATGCTTTTGAACATCTAATCGGTGAAGGCACTCTTCTGGGCTATGACGAAATTGAAGCAGGACGCAATTTCGGCTGCGGTTCAAGTCGGGAACACGCCCCTATTGCTATTAAAGCTGCTGGTATTAAAAAAGTCCGCGCCCACTCTTTTGCGGAGATATTCTACCGCAATAGTATCAATATTGGTCTGGTTTTAGAAATTTATTCCCAACCTCAAAATCATCCAGTAGTTGAAGCTATTGTGAGGGCAGGTGGTTTAATTCCTTTTAACCAAAAGCGAGAAAAAGGTGAAAGTTATATTCCTAAAACTGTAACTTCTGCTAGGGCAATGACTATGGCAGAAAAACTTTTGGCACGCGCTTCTGGAAATGATTATGTACAGCCGGGTGAAACAGTTTTTGTTCAGGTCGATCTAGCGATGTCTCACGATGCTGTAGCTGGACCTATTGCTAAGGTTTTTTACGAGCATTTTGGGGAAGATGCCAAACTTTGGGATGTCAACCGGGTTGTTTTAGTAGCAGATCACTTTATCCAAGTTAACGATGTGCGAGTAGATCCTAAAGCTACCTTACTATATTCGGAAATGGTGCAGTTTGCGCGATCGCAAGGCTGCCATTTATTAGATGTAGTATCGCCTGGAGAAGCTGCGGGTATTTGTCACGTTTTGCTACCGGAAAAGGGTTTTATTCATCCAGGTACGATTGTGGCGGGGACGGACTCTCACACTTGCACTTATGGGGCTTTTGGATGTTTTTCCACTGGCGTGGGAACGACGGATATGGCAAATATTTTTGCAATGGGGGATATGTGGGTGCGGGTTCCTCCAACCCTACTTTTTAAACTTGAAGGAACTTCGATTAAATATATTACTGCTAAGGATATTATTCTGTTTATCCTTGGCAAAATTGGTTGTGACGGTGCTGCGGGTAAGGTGATGGAATTCCGAGGCAGTATTATCGATCAGATGCCAATGGAAGAACGCATGACTTTATCTAATATGGCGATCGAGTGTGGTGCAATGTGCGGGTTAATTGCTCCTGATGCCACAACTCGCCAATATTTGCAAAGTTGCGGTCAATATTTATTTGAGGAAGTTGTTAGTGACTCGGGTGCTGATTATGAAGATATTTATCACTTCGATCTGAGCGATTTAGAACCACAGGTTGCTTGTCCTCCTAAACCCGATCGAGTAGTTGGAATTAGTGAGTTAGGAGAAGTACCTATTACTAAGGCTTTTATTGGTTCTTGCACGGGGGGAAAACTTTTCGATTTGGCGCAAGCTGCTGAGGTACTTAAAGGTCGTCATGTAGCTCCTGGAGTGAGTCTTTTTATTGTTCCAGCTTCTTTAGAGGTGCGTCAAAAGGCTGAGAATTTAGGGTATATGCAAATATTTGAAACGGCGGGAGGTACAGTTCTCAAATCAGGCTGTGGGGCTTGTATTAATGCTGGACTTGGAGTGTTAGGCAAGGAGGAGACGGGTGTTTATGCTACCAACCGGAATTTTAAAGGGCGAAGCGGCGATCCAACGGCGAAGAACTATTTAGCTTCTCCTCGCGTGGTAGCTATTTCGGCAGTTGAAGGGAAAATTAGCGCTCGACTCACTGAAGAGAAGGTAATCGCTAATAAGCTGTCGCCCATCTAATTTTCCAAATCGCTCTAGACTATACCAGGGTTTTAGCTTCCACATCATACAAGTTAAATAGGTGATGGCTTACTAGCTTGCTGAGTTCCGTGGTTGATTGGGATCTCAATCACAAACTCCGCTCCATTTCCTGGCGCTGAAATACAAGTTAACTTACCATGATGTTTTTCTACTACAATCTGGTAGCTAATAGCCAATCCCAAACCAGTCCCAGATCCGACACGTTTTGTAGTAAAGAAAGGGTCAAAAATCTTCTGCCTTACTTCTTCTGTCATCCCCGCTCCATTGTC
>JAICRN010000246.1 GCA_025937335.1 Microcoleus sp. TY_ISSM_2_bin.22 | reverse complement strand
ATGGGGGTGGTGTTTCTACTGATTAGATCGCTGTCAATCGACCGGACATGATATGACAGATGCGATGCTGAAGCTCCCTCAGTCATCAGAATGGCCACAAAGTATGGCTACTGCGGGACCATTGGTGACAAGTTAAGACTTAATTGCATTTGTCAATCAGTAATTTTACTCAAAAAAACTGCTGTTTTAGGAGTGGAAAATTCACGATTTAAGAGGGAGTAGGTATAAATATCACCCTCGGCACGATCGCACGATCGCCCAAATCTCAGTTTTGGGCCCAAAATCCGAGTAAATGTTGAGCATAATTGCTGATTGACAAATGCTTTCTTAGCTTAACTTGTTACCAATGATTCTAATTCATTTTTTGGGCAGATGCTGCTCTCATACAAATGTTTCGCACGACGCGCGACTTTTTCACGACTCAAAGAGATTGTTTGCATACATTCCCCATTTTTTGTAACTGTAGATTATGTTGCGTAATGGGGCTGTAATACGCGACTTCACAATGTTTCTGGAGCGAATTCTTGGGTTTTACCTGCGGAATAATCAGCCATTGCTGAGGCTGCAAGTTTGGCAAGAGCGTCGAGAGAACGAGCATTTGCTCGATCGCATCTGCGATCGTCTTCAAGTTCTTTCAGAATCATTGAGCCGCCTCTTGCTCACTTGCAGACAAGGTTTTCAACTTACGGATCTTCTTCGTTGGCGTAGCCCCCGTAGGGGCGGGCTTCGTTAACGCGCGCTCAAGTAACTCACTCATGGCTAGCACACTCTTACAATAGACCTCTTAAAAAAGTAGGCAAGGCGATCGCCACCTGTACCTTCGTAAGAGCAACGATCGCGCCCGGTTGAAGTGCTGCAAATATGTTGTAGTAGGATGTATAATCCTGGGCTGGAATAATTCAGGCACAGACACATAATCAGCTACTCGGATGTAATAAAAAACCTGAGTTCTCAAAACTTTAAGCCTCTGTGCGGAGTAAGTCCAGAGAACTTTAAACAGATACTTTAGCTAGGGCGATCGCATAATTTATCTGGAGGCGCTTCTCCAAGCGCCAATTCTTGCTTCTCCAACTCCAGCAGAGGTATTATAGTTATAATTAAACATTAGACCCTGATGCACATTAGCATTGAATGATCGCAAAAAATATTGCCACTTGCTAACAAGCTGATTCCCTGCTAGTTTAATTTTTCCCTACAGGCGATCGAACATCGCCGTCTCAGATTCCCCTCTATCAATTTCACACCAGAATAATCGGACTCATCGAGAAAACGAATATGAAAACCACGCTGCCCGGTTACAAACTCTTATCGTTGCCCCTTCATGAAGGTGTCAATACAGTTATTTATCGCGGGGTTAGGGAGTCCGACCTAACCCCGATTATAGTAAAAACCCTCAAAGCCGAGTATCCCACAATAGAAGAAATCGCGCGGTTGAGACATGAATATAAAATCCTCAAAACTCTGGACATAACAGGGATTATCAAAGCTCACTCTTTGGAAAAGCATAATAACGGTCTGGCGCTGATATTAGAAGATTTTGGGGGGGACTCGTTGAAAAACCTAATCACAGCTAAACACCTTGAAATCAGCGAATTTCTGAGTCTGGCAATTCATCTAGCAGAAACCCTAGCTCAAATGCAGGAAAATAAGATTATTCATAAAGATATTAAACCGCAAAATATTATTATCAACTCCAAAACAGATCGAATAAAAATCATTGATTTTAGCATTGCCACGTACCTAGAGCGAGAAAACCAGACCCTCAGCAGTCCCAACTTGCTAGAAGGCACCCTCGCCTATATGTCCCCAGAACAAACCGGGCGGATGAATCGCTCAATTGACTACCGCACCGACTTTTACTCATTAGGTGTCACTTTTTATGAAATGCTAACTGGAAAGCGGCCGCATCAAGCCACCGACCCCCTGGAATTAATTCACTGCCATATCGCTAAAAGACCAGTGCCACCCCATGAGCATATCAGTGAGATTCCCAAAGCGATTTCTGACATCGTAATGAAATTATTAGCCAAAACCGCTGAAGACAGATACCAAAGCGCCCTGGGGCTAAAAGCTGACCTAGAAATGTGCCGTCATCAACTGCAAACCTATGGGAAAATAGGCAACTTTTCAATCGGTAAGAGGGATAAATTTGGACAATTTTTCATCCCCCAAAAACTTTATGGCCGCGAGCAAGAAGTAGCCACTTTGATGGCAGCCTTTGAGCGAGTCTCCGGCGGAAACAGCGAAATGATGCTAGTCAGCGGTTACTCAGGGATTGGCAAATCTTCCTTAGTGAATGAAGTTCAAAAACCCATTCTCCGGCAGCGCGGGTATTTTATCTCCGGTAAATTTGACCAATTAAAGCGAAATATTCCTTATGCTTCATTGATTCAAGCTTTCGCCGGCTTGATGCGGCATCTGTTAACAGAAAGTTCCGAAAAACTAGCGATTTGGAAAGAGCAACTTTTAGAAGCATTAGGCTCTAATGGCCAAGTCATAGTAGATGTCATTCCCGAAGTCGAACTGATTGTCGGCTCTCAAAGAGCTGTTCCGCAATTGGGACCCTCTGAATCCGAGAATCGCTTTAATCGCGTGTTTAAAGAATTCATTCATGTATTTACTAAACCCTCACACCCGCTTGTCGTCTTTTTGGATGACTTACAGTGGGCAGATTCGGCATCGCTCAAGTTGATTAATTTGCTGATTTGTGACCCTGACAGCCAATATTTACTGCTGATAGGAGCTTATCGAGATAACGAAGTCAGTCCGACGCATCCGTTGATGCTGACGTTGGATGAGATTCAAAAGAATGGGGCGATTGTAAATAATATCACCCTCCGTCCTTTGGATCTTGGCAACGTCAGCTTGCTGGTAGCGGATACCCTGAATGAGTCTTCTGTTCCGAGAAACCGGGTTTATGAATTGTCCGAGCTACTTTTCAATAAAACCCAGGGCAATCCTTTCTTCTTGACTCAGATGTTCGCCACTCTGCATCAAGAAAAGCTATTGACCTTTGATTTCAGTGCTGGGTGCTGGCAGTGGTCATTGAACCAAATTCAAGCGGTAGGCATCACGGATTATAATGTCGTCGAACTGATTGCCAGAAATATTCAAAAACTCCCGGAGGAGACGCAGAATGTCTTAAAATTAGCCGCCTGTATTGGAGACAAATTCAATTTAGAGGTTCTGGCTATTGTCAATGAGAAACCTCAGTCGGAAACGGCGACTGATTTGTGGGAAGCACTTCAGGCTGGCTTGGTTTTGCCCCTGAGCGAAGCCTACAAAATCCCTCTCGTTTTTACCTCCGAGGAAATGAGCAGGGAAGGAAAGGAGAGAATAGCTCCAGATTCTCCTCTGCTATCATCCTCACCGGGTTCTTTGCCTTACAGCCATCACGCGCCTATCGCTTACAAATTTCTCCATGATAGGGTGCAGCAAGCGGCGTATTCTCTTATTCCCGAATCTCAGAAACAACAGACCCACTTGAAAATTGGTGAACTGCTATTGGAGCATACTCCAGCAGAGGAGATTGAAGAAAATATCTTTGAGATTGTCAATCAGTTAAATGTTGGGGTTGACTTCATCACCCATCAGGCAAAAAGAGAGCGTCTAGCCCGATTAAATTTGATAGCCGGCAAAAAAGCTAAGGCCGCAACAGCTTATGAAACTGCCGCCCGACAACTACGGATGGGGCTAGAACTCCTAAGAGAAGATAGCTGGGAAACTCAGTATGACCTGACGTTCCCTCTGTATGCGGAAGCGGCGGCGGTGGAATTTCTAAACATCAACTTCGAGCGAGCAAAAATCCTTTCTGAGGAGGCTCTCAAACACGCGAAAACTCTGCTCGAAAAAGTCAAAGTTTATCAAATCCAAATGCAGTTTTATTCCCAGCAAAACCAGATGCAAGCCGCGTTAGAGCTCGGGCTGCAAGTTCTGGGTATGCTGGGTGTCTCCCTTTGTGCAGAACCTCCACAAGAGATGAATACTGAAGCCTTAGCTAATCTGCCAGAAATGACGGATCTCAATAAGCTGGCGGCTATGGGGATATTATTGAAATCCGCTCCTCTTGCTTTTCATGCGGCTCCTGCCTTATTTCCGCAATTTCCATTTACAATGATTCATCTTTGTATTCAATATGGTAATTCACCCCAGGCCGCTTCCGGGTATGCGGTTTATGGCTTGCTTTTGTGCGGACCGCTGGGTGAAATAGAGGCGGGCTATCGATTTGGACAACTAGCTTTAAATTTGTTAGATCGATTTGATACCCAGGAACTGAAATCATATGTCTATGTAGTTTTTAATGCTCATATTAGACACTGGAAAGAGCATGGCAAGGAAACCTTAGCTCCAATGCTTGAGGGAATTAAAAGCGGCATGGAAACAGGAGATTTAGAAGATGTTGGTCATACTTATATCTACTATTGCCAGCATATATTTTTTACAGGTCAACCGCTGGAGTTTGTGGCTCAGAAGCAGGCGCAATATCTTGATTTACTACTAAAACTTAAACAAGATTCGCATATTCCTTATTTAAAAATATGGAGAGTAATGGTATTACAATTACTCGCCGCCTCGGAAGAGGAATATATGCTGAAGGGCGAAATTTTGAATGAAGAAGAGCTCCTGCAACAGTCAATTGCCGAGAATAAACCTATGTTGGTTTTTCTTGCTCACCTGACAAAATTTATGCGACTTTATTTGTTTAAAGATTACGCTCAGTCAGTAAAGAGCGCCCGCGAAGCAGAAAAATACAAAGATGGTGTGCCCGGTCTGATGAGTGGTGTCGAACACAATTTCTACTATTCTCTGGCCCTCCTTGCTCAATATCCTGAAGTTTCAAGCAGCGAACAAGAAGAAGCCTTGAAGCAAGTAGCGAAAAATCAAAAACAAATGCAGCAATGGGCTATACATGGGCCGATGAATTATCAACACAAGTACGAGTTAGTGGAGGCAGAAAAAGCACGAGTCTTGGGAAAAATTGGCAAAGCGATGGAGTATTATGACGCTAGCATTCAAGGAGCCAGAAAACAGGGATACATTCAGGAAGAAGCCCTAGCTAATGAACGGGCAGCCGAGTTTTATTTCTCTCGCGGGAGGGAGAAGATAGCGGAGATTTATTTGACGGATGCTTACTATGGCTATATTCGCTGGGGAGCGAAGGCAAAAGTGCAGGATTTATCAGAAGAATATCCTGAATTATTCTCGCGAATACTGACTAAAGAAGCCCCCAGCTTCGACGTATCACAGACGACTAGCTCGACGACTACGGGGAGTTTTGCAGCACTGGATTTTGCCTCTGTGATGAAATCTGCTCAAGCTATTTCTGGCGAAATTGTTCTGGAAAGTCTGCTTTCTAAGTTATTGAAAATTGCGATTGAGAATGCTGGGGCCGAAAAAAGCTACTTGATTTTAGAAAAAGATGGTCAACTGGTGGTACAAGGAACGGCAAGCATAGATAATAATGAGGTAGTAGTGCTGCAATCCACACCAATAGAAACAAGTCAGAAATTGCCGTCTGCCATTCTCAATTATGTGGCTCGAACTCAGGAAAATGTGGTATTAAATGATGCAAGTCAGGAGGGAATTTTTACCAGAGATAGCTATATAGTTAACGCCCAACCAAAGTCCATTTTATGTATGCCGATCGTCCATAAAAAAAAGCTCATTGGTCTGCTTTACTTGGAAAATAATTTGACAAGGAGCGCGTTTACTCCCGATCGCCTGAAAGTTTTAACCGTGCTCTGTTCTCAAGCGGCGATTTCCCTGGAAAATGCCCGACTCTATGCCACTTTGTCTGAGGCGACTGACAACCTGAAACAAGCCAATGAGCAATTAGAAGATTACAGCCGGACTTTAGAACATAAAGTGGAAGAGAGGACGCAGGAATTAAAGGAAAAAAATCTGCTCCTGAGCCAGGAAATTCGCGATCGCGTGCAGATAGAGCAAGCTCTTCGACTATCAGAAGTGCAATTAAAAAAACAAGCCGAACAACTAGAGCTTTCTTTTCAAGAACTAAAGCGCACCCAGACCCAGCTAATTCAGACTGAGAAAATGTCCTCCCTCGGACAGATGGTGGCCGGGGTGGCCCACGAAATCAATAACCCGATTAACTTCATATATGGCAACCTGAGTCACGTCAAAACTTACAGTGAAGACATACTAGGACTGGTGAAACTCTATCAAGAACAATACCCCCATCCCACAGCAGCGATTGTTGAGGATATTGAGGCAATCGAATTAGATTTCTTGATGGAAGACTTACCCAAAGTGCTGGATTCGATGAAGGTGGGGGCAGACCGAATTCGCGAAATAGTCCTCTCTCTGCGAAACTTCTCGCGACTGGATGAAGCGGAAATGAAAGAAGTCGATATCCATGAGGGCATCGATAACACGCTACTGATTTTGCAGCACCGACTGCAAGCTAAACTAGACCAGCCTGCTATTCAAATAATTAAAGAGTACGGCCCGCTGCCGCTGGTGGAGTGCTATGCCGGCCAACTGAACCAGGTGTTTGTAAATTTACTGGCGAATGCGATTGACACTCTTCATGACCAAAGGGGGCCGCGCACGATCGCAATTCGCACCTCAGTGGGGTATGGGGAAGAAGAAAAATCCCCGATTTCCAATCCCCCCCTTGCGGAAAGCTCTACATTTTCTTCGGCTGAGGTGGATTCCCCCAACCTCGACCAGACCCGGAAAGCTCCCCAATTCGTTGTGATTCGCATTTGCGACAATGGTCCCGGTATGACAGAGGAAGTGAACCGGCGGCTGTTCGACCCGTTCTTCACGACGAAACCCGTAGGGAAGGGCACGGGTCTGGGGCTGTCAATCAGCTACCAGATTGTGGTAGAAAAACACCGCGGACACTTGAAGTGTGTTTCTCATCCCGGTCAGGGAGCAGAGTTCATCATTCAGATTCCTATTAGACAGCACTATCAAAAATTGGCTTTGCAAAGCCAAACCTGATGAGTAGTTGTTATTGGTATTTCCAGTAGTCCTAAACAGAGAAAAATCAGTTCTATTGATGAATATACATCGTGGAAGAAATGGGGCGTAATTGCTTCTGTACGCCTCTTATTCTCTTCATTCTTATGAATTTTTTGCACTGGATTGAGTTCTTAATTATCAAGTCTAGCTATCAGTTACACTGTAAATATGATACCTCATATCAAATCCGGTAGCATGAGAATTAATATTACCCAAAACTTTCGAGACGGCAGTGCCGTTTCCCTACCGCGATTAATTGTAGAGAAACGGCACTGCCGTGTCCCCTCGATCATTCCGATGCTCGGCGCGATCGCCCTTGACAAAGATCGCACTTTTCGTAGAACAATAACCCGAGAAACTAAGAGATCGCACTTAATTGAAGAGCGATCGCACGCAGGTAATTTTGAAGTATTCGGTATTGCGATCGAGTGTTGAAAACTACAAGTCATCAAATCAATGATTAAATATTACTTTGTAGTTTGGGGCAACAATTGATTTAGTGCACCACACAAGTATCCCTTCACCGTGTCTTTACTTGCACCCACCCCACTCGGAAGGGTAAAGATCATCTCAACATTTAATAGATTGCCGTCCATTGAGGCAAATACGTCTATTGGCAAAGCACGCTGAAATGCTGTTGCGGGATTTTCGGCTTTCATGACACCTAAGTTCAGATCCGTGCTGAGAGTTTTGATGCCCTCGCGCGCCAAAATGGGTCGTAATTGGGAAAATGCTCTCTCTATCGATAACCCCTCAACCTGAACACGTGCAGCAAAGGCGGCACCATTCAAAAAGTCCCCCTTTTTTTGAAAGCTTTCTTCGCAGGTTGTGGCAACAGCAGGGGTGGCTAAACACATGAAAGCTAGACTCAAGACAAGCGATCGCATATTAACTGAGTTATAAGAACGAAACAATCATCCAGAT
>JAICRN010000635.1 GCA_025937335.1 Microcoleus sp. TY_ISSM_2_bin.22 | reverse complement strand
TAAGTAGTTTAGCCAGTAATGCCGAGAAGATTTCTCAAGCAATTCGCAGTCATTGGGGTATTGAAAATAGCTTACATTGGACATTGGATGTTACTTTTTATGAAGACAAGAGTCGTATTCGTAAAGATCATTCTCCTGAAAATTTTGCTCTTCTACGGCGTTTAGCTGTCAATTTACTGAAACAGGAAAAAGGATTTAAAGGAAGTTTAAAAATGAAGCGGTATCTGGCGGGAATGGATAATAATTATTTAGTGCAAATTTTAGACTCGGCCAGCTAACGCTCGAAAACTAAAACGGATTCCCGATCTAAATTGATTCAGCTTTGAGAATTTAGAAGTCCTTAAAGCTCGATTTTAACTGGGTTAATTGCATCAGATTTAAGAGTTTTAAGAATTGTTTTATAAAAAAACTCATGCACAAATATGATTTTCTGTCAACTTAATTTAGATGCGTTTACCCTGTGAAGAAGTTGATGAAGCTTACACTTGGTATGAAAGCCAGCAAATAGGGCTTGGTGACGAGTTTTTAGACTGTATTCAGGAAATGCTCGATCGAATTGGCCAGATGCCGGAGTCCTATCCAGTTGTCTATCGCGATGTTCGGCGATCGGTGGTGCGTCGCTTTCCCTATGCTGTGTATTATCGCATTGTATCAAGCCGAGTGATAGTGACCGCCATTTTTCACGGTCGCAGAGACTCAACAGCATGGCAAACGCGAACCTAACAAGTTCCCTCGTTACCATGCTCTGCCTTCCTCTGTTCCCTCGCCTGGGAACGACTTTTCTAGTATCTGCCAGAGGCTATATCAGCATAAGCTCGATCGATCAATCGGCGAGCAACCGTCTGAATTCCCGTATGTTCGTAATAATTGGTAGTCATGTCTAAAAACGCGGCGACATAATCCAATTTGTCATCGGTAACATCAATGTATTGCTTGAGATGGCCTAAAACTATGGCGGGAGTTAAGCCCCGAGACTGCACTAAATTGTTCATCCAACCTTGCGCTGAGGCGAAAGTTGCTGTCACAAATCCGAACTTTTGTGAATTATTTGCGCCGGGAATTAGGTTGCTGATATTTTGGAATGTTGAGTTTTGCTGCAAGGTTGAAGGATTCAATCCGCCTAGGGTATTTTGCGCTACTCTAATGAAGTCCGGGCCGAGGGGAATTAAACCGTCAGCACAAACTAAAGCAGCCATCCGCATCACAGATTCGCCTTTGTAATGAGATAAATAATTACCAAAGCTTCCCACATTGTCAAGGGAAATATTGTTAAGTTTGCAGTAGGCAATTAGCTCGATCGCCACTTTGACGCACAAGTCGATCGTTTGAGTTGTGTCAGCTTTGGGAGTGAGGCGGTTGAGAAAGGAAAGAAAGCCGATGTTTTCGCCGATTTTATTCGCCATAGCCGTTGCACCTAACGCACTGTCGGCGCTGTCTGCTAACTGGTAAAGCCTGACTACGCCTTGATATGGCTCATTGGGGTTAGCGTAAAGCTCGATCGCGCGATCGTGAATTTTCCCAACTAATTTGCGCTTTGTTTCCCCTGTCACCGCTTGAATAGTATTATCAAAACCCGTTAGATTGTTCCACTCCCCCGGAACCACAAAATCGAGAGATTTTAACATCCTCACAGTGACGCCACCCGACGGCAAATTGTCAACCAATTCCACAATAGATTTGCTCATCACAAACTCCTGAATAGCCAGATTTAAAGTGTTCTTCCAAATACTCCAGCTTCGGCAAATCCGATTCCCGATTGCAGGTAAATTCCCCAGCACTAAGTAGGTAGGTGCAAATAAATATTATACCACCCGAGCCACTTTTGCCCTCCTCCGATCTTTTCTCTCTTTTCTAACTCTGCGTTCTCTGCGCCCTCTGCGGTTCATTAAAAAAAGTCTTTTTCACAAAACATTTGTATTTCACTCGCAGCACAAAGTTAAGTTTCATTATATCGATCGACTCGAAATCGCCCAAATGTGTTAAAATTGATGGCGCAAAATAGAAAAACCTAAAAGATGACTGTTGCAGTTAACAAAACTCCCGGATTAGCCTCGCGTTTAGTAAATGGCGTACTCTCCATCAAGCCTTTGGCCAATCTAGCCAAGCATCAAGCGCGGGAAATGATGATAAAAAGAGCCGAAAAAATCGGAGTGCATTGGCGACAAGAATCCCAAGCACTTTTAGCTCGAAATTGGGATGCAGAATTGCTCAGCGTCCAAAATCCCGATCTTGTTTACCCGAAATATTATCTAACTTCATTCCACGCTTATGAAAAAGGTAATATGAGTTGGGAAGCTGCTACAGAAGTTGAAGTTGCCGCCCGTACAGTTCATGCCACAATTTGGCCGGAAGCGGGTGCAGAAGGCGATGCTAAACTCCGCGCTAGCTATCACGAAATCATCAAATCTCAGATTGCTTCTTCACCGCAAGATATTGTGGATTTGGGATGCAGTGTGGGATTGAGTACGTTTGCTCTTGGGGATGTTTACCCGGAAGCGAAGATGACTGGGGTAGAGTTGTCGCCTTATTTTTTAGCAGTTGCTAAATACCGTTCTCAACAGCGACAATCTAAATTATTAAATCAAAAATCTCCTACTTGGGTTCACGCTGCTGCTGAATCTACTGGTTTACCTGCGAATGCTTTTGACTTGGTTTCTATCTTTCTAGTTTGTCACGAATTGCCGCAGAAAGCTACTAGAGAAATATTCCGGGAAGCGAGGCGTTTGCTGCGTGTTGGCGGACATTTGACAATTATGGATATGAATCCTCAGTCGGAAGTTTATGCCAAAATGCCTCCTTATATTTTGACTTTGCTCAAGAGTACGGAGCCTTATTTGGATCAGTATTTTGGGTTAGATATCGAGCAAGCTTTAGTTGATTCCGGTTTTGCACAGCCGACGATTACTTGCAATACAGTCCGACACCGAACTATTGTTGCTGAGGCAATATAGGGTTTTCAGTAGAGTGAAGTACAGATATCGGGTGGACACGGGAGTGCCTTGTCTAACGCTGTATTTATTTCATCCGGTTGAAAACTGCTATAAATAGTAAAGTTGCATCGATATTATTCAATCTTTGGGGCGGTGCGTGAGTGTAAATAGTCTAATCTTGGGATTTTTAAATTTATGCGATCGCGCCCCCTACTGATAAATAATTCCGATGCTACCGGATTTGATATGAGAGAGCCGTAGAAGCTATTGACAGCGCCATTTGTTACACATTTTGCTAAAACCCTAAAAGAAGGACATCATCATGAACCCGACAGCCCCCTCTGAAAACACGATCGATTGTTTGCAGGTTATTTTGGATGCGACTGCATCGAAAAATTACGAGCTTTTTACAACAGTGGGCGATGCAGGCTACAAAGCGAGCATTACACAACAAATGTTTGACGATGTTAGCGAGCAGCTCGCTTCACGC
>JAICRN010000056.1 GCA_025937335.1 Microcoleus sp. TY_ISSM_2_bin.22 | reverse complement strand
TTCCACTAACTACGAAGACGGCGAACCGCGTTTTTATCAAGTTTTGGAGTTGGCGAAAAAATACGGCGCGGGCATAGTTATCGGGACGATTGACGAAGACGGGATGGCGAGAACGGCAGACAAAAAATTTGCGATCGCCCAGCGCGCATATAACGCCGCCGTCGCCTACGGAATTCCCCCCGAGGAAATCTTTTTTGACACCCTAGCTTTGCCAATTTCTACCGGGATAGAAGAAGACAGAAAAAACGGCAAAGCTACCATCGAAGCCATCCGCCGCATCCGCCAAGAATTGCCAGGATGTCACGTAATTTTAGGAGTTTCTAACATTTCCTTTGGCTTGAATCCGGCGGCGCGGCAAGTTTTGAATTCCATGTTTTTGCACGAAGCAATGCAAGCGGGGATGGACTCGGCAATTGTCAGCGCTAATAAGATTTTGCCCCTGGCCAAAATCGACCCCCAACACCAAGAAATCTGCCGTAAACTCATTTACGACGAACGGGAGTTTGACGGCGATATTTGCGTTTACGACCCCTTGGGCGACCTGACAACGGTGTTTGCGGGCAAAACTACCAAGCGCGATCGTACAGAAGACGCAAACCTCCCCGTCGAAGAACGCCTGAAGCAGCACATCATCGACGGCGAACGCATTGGGCTCGACATCCAACTCGCCAAAGCATTAGAAACCTATCCGCCTCTCGACATTATCAATACCTTCTTGCTAGACGGCATGAAAGTAGTCGGAGAATTGTTCGGTTCTGGACAAATGCAACTGCCCTTTGTTTTGCAGTCAGCAGAAACAATGAAAGCTGCAGTTGCCTATTTAGAACCGTACATGGAAAAGTCCGAATCCGGGGACAACGCCAAAGGAACATTTATCATCGCTACTGTCAAAGGCGACGTTCACGACATCGGCAAAAACTTGGTTGATATTATCCTATCAAACAACGGCTACCGAGTGATTAACTTGGGTATTAAACAGTCGGTTGACAATATCATCGAAGCCTACGAAAAGCACCAAGCCGACTGTATTGCCATGAGTGGCTTGCTGGTAAAATCCACCGCATTCATGAAAGAAAATCTGGAAGTATTCAACCAGAAAGGAATCACGGTTCCCGTAATTTTGGGCGGCGCGGCTTTAACTCCCAAGTTTGTACATGAAGACTGCCAAAATACTTACAAAGGTAAAGTTGTTTACGGCAAAGATGCGTTTTCTGACTTACATTTTATGGACAAACTCATGCCAGCAAAATCTGCTGGTAAATGGGACGACTTGCAAGGATTTTTAGATGAAATAGGGCAGGATAATGGCGCGGTTAAAGAAGCTAAAGCTTCGCCAGAAACTTCTGTAGAAGATTCCAATAAAGCAGACACTCCTGTGGTAATTGATACCAGGCGATCCGAAGCAGTTGCAGCAGATATCGATCGCCCGAATCCTCCTTTCTGGGGAACGAAACTGTTGCAGGCTGAAGAAATCCCCTTTGAGGAAATTTTCTGGCACTTGGATTTGCAAGCCTTAGTTGCCGGTCAGTGGCAATTCCGCAAGCCAAAAGACCAATCGCGGGAAGAATACGATGCTTTCTTAGCTGAGAAAGTTTATCCCGTATTGGAAGAATGGAAACACAAAATTATCGCCGAAAATTTACTGCAGCCGCAAGCAATTTACGGGTATTTTCCCTGTCAAGCTGAAGGCAATTCTTTGCATTTGTACGACCCGGAAATTATGAATGGGGGGCAAACAATAATCAGTGGCGGGCAAGATGCCCGCCCCGAAAGTGGCACAGGCATCTTGCCTGTGACTGCAACATTCACATTTCCCCGGCAAAAATCGGCGCGCCGACTGTGCATTGCCGACTTTTTCGCCCCCAAAGAATCCGGTAAAATCGATGTATTTCCGATGCAAGTAGCGACAGTGGGAGAAATTGCTACAGAGTACGCGCAAAAGCTATTTGCTAACAATCAATATACCGACTATCTCTACTTTCACGGGTTAGCGGTACAAACAGCGGAAGCAATAGCAGAATGGACTCACGCCCGAATTCGGCGGGAATTGGGCTTTGGTAGCGAAGAACCGGACAACATTCGCGATATGCTAGCCCAAAGATATCGCGGTTCGCGGTACAGTTTCGGCTATCCCGCTTGTCCGAACATGGCGGATCAGTACAAGCAACTGGAATTGTTAAAGTGCGATCGTATCAACCTCTACATGGATGAAAGCGAACAACTTTATCCCGAACAATCCACAACCGCAATTATCACCTATCACCCAGCCGCCAAATACTTCACGGCTTAATTTGTGGCGTTCCACAATTTGAGGATGATTCTTGTGGGGTGTCCCGCCTGCTTTGAAAATACACGCTTTCGGGCGGGACGCCCATCCCACAAAACAATCAAAATCATCCCGCAATTATGCAACGCCTCCTAATTTTTAGAGTCCACACGGATCACCATACAAATTAAGCAATCCTCGTAGAAATTGTGAAATTTTTCTATTCTCTTATCTTCTCTTATCATCACGAGCTAACTAGCACTAACGCGCCACTCCGAAGGGCGCACCTTCGCGGTTCATAAAAAAATAGTTCACAAATTAAACCAACAAAAAAGCACTTTAAAAAAAGTGCTTTTTTGAATATAAACTTTCCATGTCGGATCGAACTTTTACGAGTGATGGCGAGGGGTGCGCGCGCCCGCAGATGCTCCTACCATCGAAGCAACTAAACCCAATAGCGAGCCGAACAAAAACGACCAACCAGCTTTAGCAGCATTACCAGCTATATTGCGAGCATCCTGAGCAGATACGTTAGGCGCTCGGTTCGGCAAATCGACCCCGCCCTGCTGCGCTTGATTAATCGCTTCTCCCGCATTCGCAGCTATGACACCAAAAGTACCGGCCACGCCATTTGCTAACAGCCAAGAGCCGATTGTTAAGGTAGTTGCCCACAAAATTGCTCCATTTAAAAGCGCTGTGTTGCGATTCATCGGGCCGCAAGCGCGAGCAGTTACCCAACCGCCAACTGCTAAGCTAATTAACAAACTGATAATTGACCAAATTCCGACGCCGGTACCCACGTCCCCTGAAATACTGCGTGGAGCTCCTGAATTAGCAATATTGCTCAACCCGATCGCAGCGCCCAATGCACTTAACACCAGTTGTGTGCCGATCGCAATTACCAAACCTGAAAAAATCGGGCCCCAACGTACTCGATCGTGGTATTCCATCATTGAATTCACAACCACGGGTTCGTTAACAACGTTATCTACAGGTCTATTTACGTATGACATAGGTTTTTCTTTCCTCTGAGAGTTGCTTTAATTTTTAACAATCTTTCACCTAAGCATTGATTGTGGCTGAGATTGATAGAAACTATATCTGCCTGGGGAAATAACCACTATCTATGTCTGAAGAAAGAAACGAAAAAGTCATCAGCCCTCAGCCAGCCGCTATTAGCTAATGACTGATGACTGATGACTGATGAGTGATAACTATTTTATCCCGTTAGAAAAGTTCCCGGATGTATACAGGAAATGCTGACGTATACAGAACATACAGCTTAACGCAATCTTACAGCCGTTCCAACGGCAGTAATCAGCAGCAAAGCCCCGCTCGAGTCTACATTAATCGTGCCGGTGTCAACTTCCACCCCGATTACGGCATTCGCGCCCAGGCGCTGAGCCCGTTTTTCGAGTTCCGCGAGGGCATCTCGCTGTCCTTTGAGAAACACTTCCTCGTAACTGCCGGTGCGCCCGCCGATGATGTCGCGAATGCCCGCGAAGAAATCTCGCAGGGCGTTGGTGCCGTAAACGACCTCAGCAGTTACTATTCCGAGGTAAGATTGAATTTCTGCTCCTTGGATGATATCAGTTGTTGTTACAATCATCAGTTGGCCTCAGTCGCGAAAATTTTGAGTGGGTCTTGTTATGTAGATTTACTACATCTCGCCGCTCAAGGATTCCTGGTAAACCATAAGTTGTCAGCTTCCTAAGCTGACAGCAACTGGCTCTTTCATTCCACACACTCTTTGAAACAAATGGCCGTGCACAAACAAAGTCTCTTGGTATTCAGTACACTTTTGGTAGCGGGATTCGCTGTCGCAGCGCCGCAGATAGCGTTCTCAGCAGAAACGTCAGTTGAAGTTAAACCTAAAAATGATTCAAATTTAGACGCTCTGCTGCGACAAGGACGCGAGTTTGTTGATTTAGGGGACTACAGTAAGGCGATCGCCATTTATCAGGAAGCGGCGCGTTTAGATACAGAAAACCCGCGCATTTTTTCTGGTATTGGCTATTTAGAAGCGCGTCAAGGCAACTATCAAGCCTCAGTGGAATTTTACCAACAAGCGATCGGTCTCGAACCCAATAATGCTGACTTTCAATACGCCTTAGGATATGCTATGGCGAATTTGCAAAACTATCCCGCAGCAGCCACAGCTTACCGCCGCGCAGCTCAGCTCGATCGCAAAAATGTCAATGCCCGGATCGGTCTCGGAGTGGTACTCTTTCAGCAAAAAGATTACAGCGGCGCTTTTAAAGCATACCAAGAGGCGATCGCCCTCGATCCGAAAAGTTGGCAAGCTTATTCTTCAATGGGTTTAGTATTGATCCAGCAAGGAAATTTTGCCAGTGCAGTTACGGTGCTCCAACAAGCAGCCAAACTCGCTCCCAAACAAGCTGGTGTCCAGTTAAAATTAGGTACTGCTTTGCTGCGGAGCGGCAACACTTCCGAAGGTTTGATAGCTTTTGAAGAAGCGGCAAAACTAGAGCCTCGGAATCCAGAAGTGCAGTTAGAAATTGGCGAACTTCTCCAGGCTCAAAATGACTTAGACGGAGCGCTGGTAGCTTATCAGCGGGCTGTTGCGGTGCGACCGAATTTAGTGGAAGCATACTCCGGGATCGGGGAAATTCAACTCGAAAAACAAGATTTTTTAGGAGCGATTACCACTTTTCGGCGAGTGATTAAGCTCGATCCAGACCGGGCTGAAGCTTATTACAATATGGGTACAGCACTCAGAGCGCGCGATCGCAAATCCGAAGCAATTGAAGCTTTTCAACAAGCTCTCGACACTTACCGCCAGCAAGGCAACAATGATGGCGCACAAAAAGCTGAGGTAGCGCTCCAGCAACTTAAGTAATATTTCTCAATGTACTAATCGGTAATTGGTAATTGCCAATTATCAATTAGTAATTGGCTAACAGTTTTGAGTGTTGAGTAAGTAATTTTAGTAAGGATTAACTCCTGGCAATCGCAGCATTGCCAGGAAGGAAGCAACCTCAAAACTGTTTCTACTCCCTATTCCCTATTCCCTATTCCCTATTCCCTATTCCCTCTTCTTCCTTAGTTTGCTTAAGTTTTTTAATTGAACGGAGATAAACGCGGCTAAATGCAGTATAATTTTGGCGGAAGTTGACAAGAGCGATAGCTCTCTAAATTCAATAGAAAATAAGGGCGATCGCACAGCAGCATTTGGTAAAAGCTCTATCTTTTGTAAAATGCTAAAACTGCTTGCTGAAAATGAATCTATTTCTATTGGTAGAGACGGCAAACTTGTTAACTTTTGTAAAATAAGCAAAATATCCTATCCCCAGAGCTTCATCTATGCAAACGTATGATGTGATTATCATAGGAGCGGGTCACAACGGACTGGTCTGCGCCTCTTATCTCCTCAAAGCTGGATATACAGTTCTCTTGTTAGAAAAACGTTCGGTTCCCGGCGGTGCGGCCACTACCGAAGCTGCGATTCCCGAATTACCGGATTTTAAATTCAATTTGTGCGCGATCGACCACGAGTTTATCCATTTAGGGCCAGTTGTAGAAGAATTAGAACTGGAAAAATACGGTTTAGAATATCTTTTCTGCGATCCAGTGGCCTTTTGTCCGCATCCCGATGGCAAATATTTCTTAGCGCACAAATCCGTAGAAAAAACTTGTGCTGAAATTGCCCGCTACAACGAGCGCGATGCTAAAAAATATGCCGAATATACAGACTTTTGGCAGCGGGCTTTAGGTGCAATGGTTCCGATGTTTAATGCGCCACCAAAATCCATCATAGATATTCTGGGCAACTACGATATTGCAAAGATCAAAGATTTATTGTCAGTCATCGGTTCCCCCGACAAAACGCTGGACTTTATTCGCACGATGCTCACCAGCGCTGAAGACCTTCTTAACGAGTGGTTTGACGAGGAATTTATCAAAGCACCCCTAGCAAGATTAGCCGCAGAACTCGGCGCGCCTCCTTCGCAAAAAACCCTGGCTGTAGGCGCAATTATGCTAGCAATGAGGCACAATCCCGGCATGGCAAGACCGCGCGGAGGGACGGGTGCATTAGTGCAAGCGCTGCTCAATCTAGTGAAAAGTTACTCGGGTGTGGTACTTACCGACCAGCACGTCGAGAAAATATTAGTTGATGACGGTCGCGCTGTGGGAGTTCGAGTTGCCGGCGGCACGGAATACCGCGCTACAAAAGGTGTCATTTCTAATATTGATGCTAAGCGCTTGTTTCTGCACTTAATGGATTCCAGCGATGTTGACAGTGCCGACCCGGATTTGCGGGAAAGATTGGAGCGCAAAATTGTTAACAATAACGAGACTATTCTCAAAATAGACTTAGCTCTCAATGAAATGCCCAAGTTCGATCGCTGGAACCATCGAGACGAGTATTTAATGGGGTCGGTTTTAATTGCAGATTCGGTGAGACACGTTGAAATTTCTCACAGCGACCCTTCAATCGGCAGAATCCCCGACTCTGACCCATCGATGTATGTAGTGTTTCCGACGGTACGAGACCCGTCAATGGCTCCCCCCGGACATCATACAGCTTGGATTGAATTTTTTGCTCCTTACATGATCGAAAATGCTGAAGGAACCGGCCAGCACGGTACGGGGTGGACGGATGAGCTGAAAAACAAAGTCGCCGATCGCTGTATTGACAAATTGGCAGAATATGCACCGAATATCAAGAAGTCAATTATCGGCCGCCGCGTGGAAAGTCCGGCGGAATTGGGAGAACGTTTGGGGGCTTTGAAGGGGAATTATTATCACGTTGATATGACCCTGGATCAGATGATCTTTTTCCGTCCTTTGCCGGAGTTGGCTAATTACAAAACGCCGATCGACGGTTTGTTTCTGACGGGGGCGGGAACGCATCCGGGCGGCTCGATTTCGGGGATGCCGGGACGCAATACCGCTCGCGTTTTCATGCACTCGCAGCAGCCTTTCGCGCAGACTTTCGCAGATGCGGCTAATACTCTGAAAGCGAAGGGTAAGTCGGTATTTCGGAGTAATGAGAAGTAAGATTTTTAGCAAGCGCAGATGAACGCAGATCGACGCAGATGAATCACATCTGCGTTTGTTTGTATGGATTTATCAGTGTGCAACTGCGAGAAGTTTTTCTGGTTGATTTCCTGTGAAGGGAAAACGATTTGCGATCGCCCTCAATACCCTTTCTCAATCGGGAGCATCTTTCGCGATCGGTGGCGACGGTTTGCGTTTCATCAAATTTATTAAAAAATTTTGGGATCGGATAGTATATTCCCTCAATAAAATTCTCAATATTAGAATAACAAGTTAATGCAGAAGGCATTTTTGAACTTAGTATCGCAGCCAAACCTCTAATGAAAGCAGAACAGGCAAGTCGCTGGTAGAAGTCGCTCCCCATCTCCGAATCAGGGCGATCGCCGCCGATCCCCCAGCATCTGGCATTCTCCTCAATTCATACTTTATGCGGATGAAAACGCTGGCCCCAAGTTGAGAAACTGAGAAGTGGCGTTACCCTTTTTTTAGCCATGGCAAACCGAGTTTTGATTGTCGGCGGGCGGGGACGAATTGGCAGCAGTGTTGCCCAAGACCTTGTTACCCATACCGACGCAGAAATTACTGTTACCGGACGCAACTCTGAAGCCTCTATCGGGCAGGGATTGCCGCCGGATAGGGTGAACTATCTAGCTTTAGATTTAGCAGACAGTGCAGCCCTGCACCAAGCGGTTTCATCCTCTAATCTCGTCGTTCACTGTGCGGGGCCTTTTCATTACCGAGACGCTAGTGTATTGAAAACTTGCATAGAAGCAGGTGTTAATTATACTGATGTCAGCGACAGCCGCAGTTTTACTCGCAGAGCTTTAGAATTGCGCGAAAATGCTAAGAATGCTGGGATTACGGCTATTATTAATACGGGGATTTTTCCAGGTGTTTCTAACAGCATGGTGCGCCGAGATGTGGAACAATTAGATGAAGCAGAACATATCCATTTGAGTTATGTTGTCGGAGGTTCTGGCGGCGCTGGCGTTACCGTCATGAGAACCACTTTTTTAGGTTTGCAAACTCCTTTTGAGGTTTGGGTCGATCGCAAGTGGCAGCACGTAAAACCTTACAGCGATCGCGAAACAATTGAATTTCCAGCGCCCTACGGGAAAACAGGGGTTTACTGGTTCGATATGCCGGAAGCCATCACTTTGCCCGAAACTTTCCCCGTCAAATCAGTTGTGACTAAATTCGGTACGTCTCCCGACCTTTACAATCACCTTACCTGGTTTGTTGCCAAGTATTGGCCCGCTAGCTGGCTCAAAAATAACTCCGTGATTGAATTTCTCTCCTACGTCAGTTACGGGATGACCAGTGTTACTAATAGTTTTAGTGGGGTTGGCGTGGCAGTGCGATCGCAAGTGACCGGCCTCAAAAACGGCAAACCGACTAAAGTTTGCTCGACAGCGGTACACCCCAATGCTGCTGTCGCTACTGGCATTGGTACTGGCAGCATCGCTCAATTAATGTTAGAAGGCCAACTGGAAAAACCGGGCATTTGGTCGGTAGAACAAGCTCTTTCTACTGACCTATTTGAACGATCTATGCAGAACCGCAACCTCAACATAGAGCAGGTTTTTTTGTAGTTGTCTAGATTGTTTGTAGCAATTTTAGATGTGTGGTGAACGGGCTTTTTTTGATGAACCGCCAAGACGCGAAGGAAGAAAGGAGAAGAGTCAGGGTTCGCAATTGACGGGAGAACCCCTAGATAGGGTTCCTCGCAGGAATTGCGATCGCGGCTAATAGGAGATGAGTTCCGCTTGTCTAACGAATCTATCTTTTGGTAGAAGTAATAGTAACAAGCAGGCGCTTAAGATATTGGACATCACCAAAAACATCCCTTTTCGATCTAGATGCGGTAGCTGCGACAAAGATTGCGATTTAACCAAGGTTTTGAATGTGCGATCGCAGTGAAGGGGCGACAAACACCATAATTTTTGCGAAAAAATACTAGGAGAAGTTGACATGAAGCGGGTTTTAAAAGCTCTCGGACAAACATTGATTCAAAGCATTTTGCTGGTCTGTACGCTGGCTTTCATTAGTTTGGCAGGTCTAGCCTTAGCACCAAGTCAGGCTGCTCACGCTGCAGGTCAATACAGCAATCAGGCGCAGCCGGAAGCTAAAATTACTGACCCCGCAGAAAGTTTCGAGGATCTGAATCCCCAAGCAGCTTACGAATCAATAGTCAAAACTGCTCAAAATCCTGCAAAGGTCGAGAAAGTTTACGACGAAAGCTTAAAAGAGTACAAGGAAGAACACCCGCAAGAAAGCTTAGTTCAAAAAGCTGAAGATTTGATCGAAACGGTAACTGGCAAGGAATAAATCAAGAGATTTTTATCTAACTCAAGTTGCTGGTAAATACAGAGTTTCTGTGAGTACACAATTGATCGTAGTTCTGGACTTACTTTAACTTAATTATGTAGGGTGCGCAGTGCGCACCTTATTGCGTTAGAATAGAGTGTAAAAGCACTTTTTGCGTCGAAAAAGATTTCCTGCTTCCCCTTCTTTTTAAGCTAGCAGATTCATCCTGAAGGCAGATGAATATAGAGAAATTTAAAAGGTAGATTGAGTAATAGTTACAGTTAAATAAAAGGAAAAAAATATCATGAGCGATGACAAAAAAACGGTAAAGGAACCTGATGCTAACCTCGACCCGCTTTCGGGAGAAACGGGGGCTCATCCAGTGGCAACGGGTATCGGTGCGGCGAGTGCCGGTGCTGCGGGTGCTGCGATCGGCGGTGCGATCGGGGGGCCTGTAGGAGCAGTTGTGGGCGCTGTTGTGGGTGCCTTTGGCGGCGGTTTGGCGGGCAAAGGTGTGGGCGAGGCGATCGACCCCACTGTAGAAGAGGCTTACTGGCGAAGCAACTACAGTTCTCGTCCTTACGTGGACACGAGCGCGACTTACGACGACTATCAGCCTGCATACCGCACCGGTTATGAGGGATACACCCGCTATGGCGGTACTGGTAAGAGCTTTAACGAGATCGAAAACGATTTGCAACGCGACTACGAAACAAATCGCGGTAAGTCTAATATGACTTGGGAAAAAGCGAAGCACGCCACGCGCGACGCTTGGGATCGGGTGGAACGCGCTGTTCCTGGCGACATTGACAAAGACGGCCGCTAAGGGCTGACGGCAAGTATTTCTCAGTCTGGGACACACAAACTCCAGCGTTCCGGGTTTTTTACCCCTGGTGGGGAAAGCAGCGAAGTGTTTGGATAAAAAAACCCGGTTGCTGAGTCTTGGACTGTTGTTGATACCTGGGATTTTGATACCTGGGACTATTTTTAACGCGAGTTTAGCTAAGTTTTTGGGGATTTTCAGCCCCTCTCTACATCGGAGAGGGTATTTTTATGCTCTGTGGAAATCGCATTTTTCAGCACGATTTTTATTTCACAGGAGTACGAGCTGCACAGCAAGAAGCGAGATGTAGAGGCTTTGCTGTGGGGGACGATCGCACTCCTAAAAAACGCTGTTTACAAAATCGGGATGCTTCCGTTTGAGATTAACATTTTTTTTTGACTATTAGCCTTAAAATTAAACTAATTCAGGAGTGAGGCATCGATCGCGTATTTCTGTCCTTGTTCGCCATGCACATGAGCAATCGCAGCCGGAGCGTGAAAACGTTCGCGGCCTCAAATCCGATAGTTGTTAAAAATCTAAATTCTCTCATTCAAAATCGGTATAAATTGTGGATGAAATGCTGGAAAGAGCTTGGACACTCAAGCAAAATTTAATTGACTTTGTGCTGGATGCTGAGGGAGAGTTGGCGGTAGCTTTGGAAGCTTATGCAGCAGCTCGATCGACTGGCGAGCGCTACGACATTGCTCAGCAAAATCAAGTGATTGACAGTTTTACAGTTGAAGGCCAAGTCGGAGAGAAAACGCCGATCGACCTATTTGTCGAAAGTCAACCGGATTTAACCCCGGGCGATCGCAGTTTGCTAGAAAGTTGGCGGCACAGAAGCTTCACGGGCTTATTTGAAATCACTAAACTTTTCCCCGACAGGTTTGAACTGATGAACTGGCTGACGGCGAAGCACTATGTTGTCAAGCCCAACAGCCCTAATTTCCTGCAAGAAATGTCTCGCTTTAAGTTAGGAGAAATCTTGCGGGCTCGGATTGCTCCTCTCACCGATGACTGGTGGATACTCTCGGGCCCTCCGATAGCGATGGGGAAATTGGGCAAGCCGAAGTTGGCGGTGGCGATCGGCAATTTCAAGCAAAATCACAAAAAGAATTTGTACAGCGATGCGCCGGAATTGTTAGAGCAAGCTTGGCAGTCGGTAGAACAGTATCACGAAGATTTTACCGAATTTTTTGGCAGTGAGGAAGTGACGCTATCGGGATATCACCTGAATAAACAGTTGGCTGAATTTCAGGAATTTATCACTAAAAAACACCTCGCTGATATCGGAATTCATGAAACTAAATCTCTCGCGGATATCGTTGAAGATGCGGGAGTCGATGCAGAAGAAATTAAAGCAGCAGCTATAGCAGCAGCCGGTGCAGATCCTTCTTCAGTTGAGGTAGGGATCGATAGCGATCCTCACTCAAAAATGGTAATGCCGAAAGTTGAATTGCCCGATCGCTTCAAGAAAGCCGAACAGGTGACAGCGCTTTCTCATCCCCGCTGGGGGCAAACCTTTTTGTCTACTTACGCTCAATTTACTGCAATGCTAGCAGCCGAAGACTTTTTAACCGTTCCCGGTTACGAGAAGCTGGTTCGCAATTATCTAGAAGATCCTGGAATTAATACCTGGATTTGGCAGCGGTTAGCTAAAGTTAATCCAGCGAAATTATCACAAATTTTGCAAACTGTATTGCAGCGGACTAATTTTCAGATCGATCGCGATTTAGATGCCCTGCTGCAAGAGTTTAAAAAACCATTAGAACCCGAACTCCCGGAAATTGCCAGCGTTCCCCTGCACTTGCACAACTTATTTCAGGAAGCTTTAGGCGAAGTTCACAAATCAAAGTCCAAACCGCAGGAGAAAAAGAAAAGCTCTAAAGGCTTTAAATCCTGAGCAATTAAGTTCGTGACATACTCCTGCACCGATGCTATCGCCTACAGTGTAGGCGACTCACCAACTCCACCTCATGTTATGCGCTAACGCGCCCGCTTCGCCAACCGATACTCATGGAGATTTCCGCAGCGAAAGGAAGGCAGGAACAGAATGGCAATTGCAAGTACGAGTACGATCGACCCTAGCCATTTTGGGCGCGTTAGTCTGCATCCCTCACATCATAAACAATTAAACAAGCTCACAGCTAACTGTGAGCTTATTGCCCGGTAATATAACTCAATTAGCTTTGCAGTCAGGACTTTAGTCATTCTTCACCGCGATCGAAAGAACTGAAGTCCTCACTACAAACGCCTTTTTTTTAATCTTCAACTTGTCGGACAGCCATGCGTTGCAGCGGCAGGCTGAGTATGCTAGAAGCAGTCAATAAGTAAGAAAGAACAGTAGTCAGCTTCAAACTGAGCAATAACCAGCTATCTTCTGGTAGGTGAAGTTTCAGCCCGAAAACAGAGATGCAGTAGACTATCCAGTAAGTAAAGCTCATCTTGATCAGGATTTCTTCGCTCAAAGTGCGTGAAGCGAAGCTATCCCGTAGGGAATCGTCCGTTGGCTGCGAGTTGCGATTATCGCCCAGCAGGACTAGACCCGCAATAGATGCCACAAAAGAAACCATAACGAGATAGTCATGCCAGTTAAGCTCAACCATTTCTAAACTCCGCTTTTTTTATCCGAATTTTTGGAATCAGACATCAGTCTAAAGGATAAGTTTTCCCGGTCAAAGCAATAGTTACAAATTGAAACAGCCGCAGTTACAAATCGCAATGAAAATCAACCGCAACCGCCAGCCACAGGCTCGTTTAGTCAGCCGCAAAGGACAATTCACCTTAAATATTGTCAAGCTGGGAGTACCTCGCCTGCATTTTGGCGACCTCTACCACAGCCTGCTAACTCTTTCTTGGCCGCGATTTTTTATGCTCATTTGTCTCTCCTATACAGTCACGAATTCTTTATTCGCCTTAGCTTACTTGGCTGGAGGAGATTGCATTGCTAACGCGCGGCCGGGTTCTTTCAAAGATGCCTTTTATTTCAGCGTGCAAACAATGGCGACGATCGGCTACGGCGCCATGTATCCGCGCACGGATTACGCTAATACTATAGTCGCGATCCAAGCGCTTTTTGGTTTGTGGGGAGTGGCGATGGTGACGGGACTAGCTTTTGCTAGATTTTCCAGACCAACAGCTAGAGTTATCTTCAGCCGCGTAGCTGTGATCGCTCCTTTCAACGGCGTTCCGACTCTGATGTACCGCACGGCAAATCAGCGTTTCAACCAAATTTTAGAAGCGCAGCAGCGAGCTACTTTGATCCGCGACGAGGTAACACCGGAAGGAGAATTTATGCGGCGATTTTACGACTTGCAATTGGTGCGGAGTCACTCTCCGGTTTTTGCATTAACTTGGACGGTTATGCACCCAATTGAGGAGAGCAGTCCTTTGTACCAACTTACTGCCAAAGACTTGATGGAACAGCAAGCAGAAATTGTAATTACGTTAACAGGAATTGACGAAACTGTTTCGCAAACTATTCACGCACGACATTCTTTTGTGGCGTCTGAAATTATGTGGAATATGCGGTTTGTAGATATTCTTTTGAAATCGGCGACGGGAGGGCGGGTCGTTGATTATACTCGGTTTCACGATGTGAAGCCTGTTGAATGAAAGTTTTGATTTAGCCACCAGTGCTAGAATACCTGTATGGCCAAAAAAAGTTAATATTTATGAACTCAATAACTGCAAATACGACACTGAAAGAATTGCAACCGCAACTCTTAGCTTTAACTCCCGAAGAGAAGGCTCAAGCTATAGAATTACTAGCCCAAAGTTTAAGAAAATTTTGGTCTGGAATTCAAAAGACTCCCGGCGTGTGCGGCGGCGATGCTTGCATCAGACAAACGCGAATTCCTGTTTGGGTGCTGGTGAATGCTCGCCGTTTAGGTATTTCTGAAGCTGAACTCCTAGAAGACTATCCGACTCTGCGTGCCGCTGATTTGGTGAATGCTTGGGCTTATGCTGAGGCCTATTCTGATGAGATTGAAATAGCAATTAGAGAACAGGAAGAGGTATAAACGGTGGCAGATATTTATACCGCGATCGCACAAAGCATTAAAACAGAGATATTTTACCATTTTAAATCAGGCTTTTATGAACGGGCAAGATGCCCGTTCCACAAAGAATGAATTTATTGTGGAACGGGCATCATTCCCGTTCATGAAAATGGTACAACATATCAGTTAAAATAAACAAAAAAATCCACGTACTATGCGAATAATTAATAATGCT
>JAICRN010000668.1 GCA_025937335.1 Microcoleus sp. TY_ISSM_2_bin.22 | reverse complement strand
AGGGGCATTGGCATCGGCAGGGGCAGCGGCAGCGGCAATGGCAGGGGCAGTGGCAGTGGCAATGGCAGGGGCAACGACAGGGGCAAGGGCAGGGGCAGTGGCCGGGGCAACGGCCGGGGCAACGGCCGGGGCAACGGCAGCAGCAGTGGCAGCGGCAGGGGCAGCGGCAGGGGCAGCGGCAGTGGCAGCACTAGGTATTTACATTGCTTGGCGTGCTCTGGCTGGGGATGAGAAACAGACCTTGATTCGCACCATTGCCATTGCCTTTGCCACTACAGGTGGCACTAGCTTTGGCAATGCCGATTTAACTGATGCCAATTTCACTGAGGCAACGCTCAAAAGTACAGATTTTAGAACAGCCAATCTCACTCGCACTTGCTTCCGCAATACAGAAAAACTCGATCGCGCGCGAGTCGGTAATTCGATATTAGCTGATATCCGCATCCGAGAATTACTCATCACTGGAAACGGCTACAAAAAATCCTATGTTGGTGCGAATCTCCAAGGAGCAAACTTGATAGGCGTTAATCTCAACGAGGCTAATCTCAAGCAGGCTAATCTCAACGAAGCAACTTTGCATCAAGCTAATTTGGAATTCGCAAACCTGACTGAAACTCAAGCCTTAGCAACAGATTTTACAGCAGCTTATTTTACAGGTGCTTGTTTGGAAGCTTGGAACATTGACGCTAATACAAATCTCGATCGCGTTAACTGTCGGTTTGTTTATCTTCTAGAAAACGCCAAACCCGGAACAGACGATCGCGAACGCCGCCCCAGCAGTGGCGAATTTGCACCGCGAGAATTTACCAAACTGTTTGAGGAGGTTGTGAATACCATAGATCTAATTTTTCGCAATGGCATTGATTGGAAAGCTTTTGTTGCTGCCTTCAAAAAAGTGCAAGTGGAAAATGAAGGAACGGAACTTACTATTCAGAGTATTGAAAATAAAGGTGATGGAGTCATTGTTGTCAAAGTTAGCGTACCACCTGATGCTAATAAGGAGCATATTCATAAAAATTTCACACAAAGTTATGAACTAATGGCAGCAAGATTGGAAGATCAAGGCAAGCATATAATTTTTCTTGAAAGTGTCGTTCACCTACTGGCTGCTAAACCTGTTACTATAGAAGTTAAAGCTACAGCAGAGAATAAAATCGGAAGCGATAATATCGACCAAAGTCGGCAACTTGATATTTCAGGTGGAACGGTTAACGCTACCGGTGCCGGCTCTTTAAGTTTAGGAGATAATGGCGGTACAACAGCCAACACGATCGAGGAGTTGCCCCATCCAGCCGTTAGCGCAACCCTCGAAGACGATCGCCCTTCCTAACAAAGTGAGTAATGCTATAATTTTAATCAAACTCTGGTAACAGCGGAAATCAAAGCTATGAGCGTATCTGTAGGTTCAGAGAAACCGGAATTTAAAGAATTACTGCTGCAATTGCAAGCTGCAATTGCGAATGAAAATACAGAATTGTCAATCCAGAGTGTAGAAAATCCCGAAAAGGGAGTAATTGCAATCTTTGTCAATGCTCTGACAGATGATAAGCAAGCTATAATTTATCACGATTTAAAGCAAAACTACGAACTGCTATTAAAGGCTATTGAAGATAAATATCAAGCTGAATTGCGAGCCAAAGATTGCGAGATGGCCATGTACCGTCAAGAGATAGCTATTTCCCAAGCAGTTTCTAAAAGTTTAACACAAATTGAAACCGCTGCTAATCCCAGTCAAAAAGATGAGTCGATCGCCGAATCAGAGGATGTGGAGTCACTAAGGGCGATCGCCAAAAAATACAAGGCTGAATTAAAATATAAAGATGAGGAAATCGCCTTATATCGCCAGCAAATAGCTGAAATGAGAGAACTAACAGAGATGTTAGCTAAACAACCGCTGTCGATTAATATTATTCAGGAGGATAAGTAAGCATAAACTCTGAGCCAAACCATGCAAAGTGACGAAAGTCTTACTCGAATTATCCAGGCCTATGAGCAAATTATCAAAAATTTAGAAGCCAAGCACAAATCTGAACTGCAAGCTAAAGATAGAAAAATAGAATTTTACCGTCAGAAAAGTTCGGAGCTAAATGAACTTATAAAGTTGTGGGCTAGGCGACCTGTTAATGTTAAGATTACTAATGAAGTAAAATCTAGATCGGTGAGTAAAGCTATGAGTGACCAAATCGACCAAAGTCGCAAAATAGAAATTACAGGCGGAACCGTTAACGCTAGTGGTGCAGGAGCCTTAAGTTTAGGTGATATCAGCGGTACAGTTGCCAATACAATTAATCAATTATCTGATTCTGCTAAACCAGATGAACCGGGAATCAAAGAATTATTGACTGAGTTACAAACAGCGATCGAGGCTGAAACTAATTTATCTGATGAGGATAAAGCTGAAGCCTTGGAACAGGTAAAAGCTTTGGCAGAAGTAGGGAAAAATCCCCAAGAAAGCACAATGCAAAAGACGGGGAAAACGGCAATGAAAATTTTGAAAGGGACTATTGCTGGTTTACCTAGTGCGGCGACGTTGGTAGAAGCTTGCAGTAAATTGTTGCCCGCGATCGCAAGTCTCTTACTTCTACCTTAAAATCTAATATTAAATAAGCTGAATGGCATCTAATTTGTATGTTTAGGGCGGGCGAGACACCCCACGGGGATTCTTCGCTTCACTCAGAATGACAACGTATGTTTAGGGCGGGCGAGACGCCCACCCCACGAAGATTCTTCGCTTCACTCAGAATGACAGCGCAGCTTACCGTTCAGATTTTCTCGGCGGTGTACCGTTAGCCCGCGAACGGCGGATTAGCACGCTCATCACCTGCTTCGGATTAGCCGCACGTTGTACGGGGCTCCAATCGCCGACTTCGGCAAATCCCAGTCGGTACAAAGTGAGTATGGTGTCCCTGACACCCTTGGGCGAACCGACAACCGTTAACAGCACCACTTCCTGTTCGCATACTGCTGAGTCGTCATTTGGGCGCTCAAATTTGTTGTCGTCAGGCACGAATTCCTGTGACATAATATGTTCTCCTGGTTTTTGGTTTTCTAGAAAAACCCAAAAACCCAGCCGCCCCGCATTTCAACATATAACAGGGCGGCTACAGACGATGTTAGAATCTTCCGTTAGCCTCCAGACTGCT
>JAICRN010000609.1 GCA_025937335.1 Microcoleus sp. TY_ISSM_2_bin.22 | reverse complement strand
TCGCAAAACAACGGTTACAAATTCGGTCAAGAAGAAGAAACCTACAACATCGTCGCAGCCCACGGCTACTTCGGTCGTTTGATCTTCCAATACGCGAGCTTTAACAACAGCCGTTCTTTGCACTTCTTTTTAGGTGCATGGCCAGTTGTCGGTATCTGGTAGACCGCTGTGGGTATTTCCACGATGGCCTTCAACCTCAACGGTTTCAACTTCAACCAATCGATTATCGACTCGCAAGGTCGCGTCATCAACACTTGGGCTGATGTGATCAACCGCGCAAACTTGGGTATGGAAGTGATGCACGAGCGCAACGCTCACAACTTCCCCCTCGACTTGGCCGCCGGTGATGTCACCCCTGTAGCAATGGTTGCTCCTTCCATCAACGGCTAAATTTAGCTTTTGATTAATAACAAAAAGCGCTCCTAGAAATAGGGGCGCTTTTTGTTTTTGCAAGTAGAATTTGATAGATTTCCTTCGGTTGAATGTGTTATATCGTTTCCGGTTGCATCGGAACGATACTGAGGACACGGCGCAGTGCCGTATCCCTACAATAAATTGGGGTAGGGACACGGCACTGCCCTGTCCTGACTGACTGTGGGTAATATTAATTCCGATGCTACCGGAGTTGATATTACATCCCGTACATTGCTAGTTGCGGAACTTCTTTATTCCCGATCGATCTGATATATTGATTGAGAATTATTATTTTTGGCAATCATCAAAGTGGCGATATTTAACAGGCCAAAATTGGAAAAACTCGCGGTTCATAAATCTAAAATATTAGCCTGGGCGATCGCATTTTTGAGCGGCATTTTGATGGCATTGACAACCGCACCAGTAAATGCTTGGCTGTTCGCTTGGATAGCATTAGCTCCCCTGTGGGTTTTGGTTGTCAGTTATCAAAAGCCAAAAATACAAGAAAAAAAACAAAAATTTCTCTTTCTTCCTTCTTTCCTCAACATCCATTCGTTACAGAATCCGTTGCCGAACTTCCTTCTTCCTTTACTCTGGGGAATTGGCTATCACGGATTAGCTTTATCTTGGATTATGGGAATTCACCCGATGACTTGGTTGGGAGTTCCTTGGTGGCCGAGTTTGGCGATCGCACTTTTTTGCTGGGCATTCATCACCCTCTGGGGAGCAGCATTAGTCGCCGTTTGGGCGTGGCTATTTGCGATCGCAATTTCAAAAATTCGTGGCACAGGCATCTTGCCTGTGATTTCCCCAAAAATTAGTGGCACAGGTATCTTGCCTGTGATTCGCGTTTTAATTGGCACAGCTTTGTGGTGCGCCTTAGAAAGTATTTGGAGTACAGGTTCGCTGTGGTGGACATCCCTATCTTACACGCAAAGCCCCCACAATTTAGCAATATTGCACCTCGGTCAACTCTCCGGGCCCAGCGCAGTAACAGCGGTAATTGTAGCAGTAAATGGCTTAATCGCCGAAGCTTTTATTGAAGGAAGAAGCAAGAAGGAAGAACTAACAAGGAAGAAGTGGATTCCTTATATTTTGCCTGCGAGTTTGTGTTTAGTTTTGCATATTGCAGGATGGAGCTTATACAACCGCCCGTTGAATCAAGAAGCTGCAACCGCTTTAAAAATTGGCATTATTCAAGGCAATATTCCTAACGAGATTAAGTTTGATTCAGGGGGTTGGCGGCGCGCTTTGGAAGGTTACACCGCTGGATACAAACAGCTAGCAGACAGGAAAGTCGATGCTGTGTTAATTCCAGAGACAGCTTTGCCTTTTATCTGGACAAACGAGTATCAGCGTTCTACTCTTTCTTTTTACCAAGCTATTCTCGAACGCGGCGTTGTGGCATGGGTGGGAGGATTCGGACAGCAAGAAAATAGTATCACTAACAGCTTATTGGCGATCGATCGCACGGGAGAAATTGTCGGCCGCTATGATAAACTAAAGCTAGTACCTTTAGGCGAATATATCCCTTTTTACGAAATCTTAGGCGGTATTATTAATCGGCTTTCTCCCTTAGATGCTCATTTAGTACCCGGCAATTCTCAACAATTGTTTGATACACCGTTTGGCCGCGCCATTGTCGGAATTTGTTACGATTCGGCGTTTGCTGAAATTTTCCGATATCAGGCGGCGAATGGAGGCGAATTTATGCTCACAGCTTCCAACAATGCCCATTATAAACCGCCCATGTTGGCTCAGCACCATGCTCTCGATGTGATGCGGGCAATTGAGACGGATAGATGGGCAGTTATCGCAACTAATACGGGTTACTCTGCTTTTGTAAATCCTCGCGGCGAGACGGTTTGGAAGTCGGGAATTAATACGTATGAAGTCCGAGATGCTACTATTTATCGGCGGCAAACTCGAACTTTCTACGTGCAGTGGGGAGATTGGCTGACGCCAGTATTGTTAGTATTGGCTGGGTTAATGCGGTTGAGTGTTAGAAATTAACCAGAAGATTTTAGATTTTATATTTTAGATTTTATATACCAATCTAAAATCTAAAATCTAAAATCTAAAATCGAATGACTCTACTTATCTTTCACGTGTTCGTGAACGCTAGGAGATAAAGAAATTAAATCATCGATATTGCGCTTCATGGTAGCACAAATGTTGTCCAAAGGCAAATCATTGGCATCGTGCCCGAAGGGATTTTCTATTTCAATGCCGATTTCTTCGATGCCGAACAAAGTAAAACTAATTAAAGCCACAATTGGGCCGGTTCCCCAAGTCAAATCGTTCACCATTTGAAAGGGCAGTGCCAAAGAGTAAAGCAACAATAGTTGTTTCAGGTGAATCGCGTAAGCCAAAGGGATAGGCGTCTTCAGAATCCGCTCGCAGCCGCCTAATACATCAATCATAGAGTTGAGCAACTCCTTCATAGCAGTTAACTGATAGACATCAACGCAATTGCCCTCATACTGCTCGTGCAAGTAATCCTCAATCCAAAAGGCAATTTCTAGGGGCGGATTGTTCATCGACTTGAGCTTTTGGTACTGGGCTGGGGACATTAACGGCTCCAATTCTGGATTTACAGATTCTTGCCGCAAGTGCAGTTTCATCGCCACTGCAAAGGCAGGTAACAGGCGCAGGGCAGACTTTTTCAGTGTGATATCCTGCGGCTCTTTTTCCTCAATGGCTACCCAGATTTGGCGCGCCAAATTGCGGACATTGTTGATTAACGTGCCCCAAAATTTTCGACCTTCCCAAAATCTTTCGTAGGCTGTATTTGTCCGGAAAACTAACAGTAAACCCAGGACAATACTCGGTACAATACTCGACAAAACGGGCATGGAAACCGGCAACTTAAAAAAGTTCAGTAGGGAAATAAAAACTCCAAAGCCGCCGCACAGCAAAACGCGGGGCAAAATTGAGGGAATGACAGACCCCCGAACCTGTAATGCAATTTTAAACCAAGGCGGTCGATCGCCACTCATGCAAGTCTCCTCATTAAATTAGTAGTTTGCGCCCTAGGGCGGGCAGCGCAAATGCCTGCTACACTTAGTTCTGCAGCTCCCGCCAGTCTATTTGAGATTCGAGATTTTAGATTGACTCCGCAGATAAATCTGGGGGGTTTGAACTACTAGGGTCTAAAATTTTTTTGTCTCCACGACTGCAGTCAGGGCTTGTATCCCTATTTGGGTGCGGTGAGAGCTTCCAAAAAAAGCTTTGCTACAAACAACCTTTGGATTT
>JAICRN010000393.1 GCA_025937335.1 Microcoleus sp. TY_ISSM_2_bin.22 | reverse complement strand
GGTGCTGATTTCCTCAGTGGCGATGTTGGGGATGATACTTTGACAGGCGGTTCAGGAAATGATGTATTTTTCCTAAATCAAAGTTTGGGTAGCGACATCATTACCGATTTCCGCAAGGGAGAGGATTTAATTGGGTTGAATCCTGGTTTGAGTTTCAATCAACTCAGTATTACTTCTAGCAACAATCAAACTTTGATTAGCGTTACTGGCACCAATCAATTGTTAGCGAAGCTTAACGGTGCGCCCGGTACTCTCACCGCTAGCGATTTCATTCAGGTAACAATTTAATTGCTGTTTGTGCTGCATTTTGAATTGCAATAAGTTGTGTGCGGGCAGGCTTGCATCCTGCCCCGCCAGGTCAAAGCAAAGCATGATTGATAGCAATTTTGGTTGATTGTTAGCAGTCAAAAGAGTTTGTAGTAAGGACTTTAGTCCTTAGTGAATATCAGTTTAGAGAGAGGACGGAAGTTTTTACTACAAACTTAATTACGGGCAGATCGATGATTTTATATAAACAGCGATTGCACTTAATTCGATTGCTGCAGAGGTGTATCTGCCACTAAACAGCAAACATTCTCATAGGGTATGCAAAATGAACTCAACTTTTGCCAGTATTGATTCACAATCTGTTCTCCGCCGCCATTCTCGTCCTAAATCTATTGTTTTCATTGATTCTGATTTAGATGACTATCAAACTATTGCTGACGGCGTGCTTCCCGGTACTGAGACAATCGTTTTAGATAAAAATGGCAACGGAGTCGAGCAAATTACTGCCGAACTGCAAAAAATCGCTGCGGCTGGGGAAACTGTAGACCAAGTTCACATTTTTTCTCACGGCAATTCTGGCAGCTTGCAGCTAGGTTCTGCGAATTTGAATGCGGATAATTTACCGCAATATGAAAGTCAGTTGCAAGGGTGGCGAAATGCGCTGAGCGACCAAGCTGATATCGTGCTTTACGGTTGCGATGTTGCTGCGGGTTCTGGGAGCGATTTTGTCGATCGCCTGGGCGAGTTAACCGGGGCTGATATTGCGGCATCTAGCGATCGCACTGGTGGCGGCGGTAATTGGAATTTGGAGTTTGCCAAGGGTGATATTGAAGCACCGCTAGCCTTGACTCCAGAGGCAATGGCGGATTACCGAGGGACTTTAGCGACTGTTACCGTTACCAACAATAATGATAGCGGACCTGGTTCATTGAGAGATGCGATCGCCTCCGCAGCGGCCGGCGATACCATTCAATTTGCCTCTACTCTTGCCAGTCAAACAATTACTCTAACTTCCGGTCAACTTGTCATCAACAAAAATTTGACAATTGATGCAGTTGGTGCAGCCAATTTAACTATCAGCGGCAACAATGCTTCGCGGGTGATCCTCACCGAAGGTTCAACCAATGTTACTCTAAAAAACCTGATTGTTGCCAACGGCAAAGTTTCTGGAACCGATCCGAATAATGATGAAACTAGCGCCGGTGGTGGCATTCAAACGGGAGGTAACAGCACGTTAACTTTAGAAAATTGCCAAGTCAATAATAATGTTGCCGGTTTTGGTGGCGGCATTTATACAGGTTTCCGCAGCACTACTACTGTAATTAACAGCAAGTTTAGCGGCAATGACGGTTCTTTAGCGGATGATACCGAACGCGGCGGCGGCGCGATCGCCACGAAAAGCGGGGGTTCTCTGACTATCAAAGATAGCGAATTTACCAACAACAAAGGCAGCTACGGCGGAGCTGTTAATAACCTGTTGGGCGGCATGACGATCGAAAACTCTAAATTCACCGGGAACCGCACAGAAAAAGGCGTTGGTGGGGCAGTTTACGTCGATGGAGCGAGCGAATTAACTAACGATGCGATCGGTGGCAACATCATTATTCGCGGGAGCAGTTTTGACGGGAATATTTGTGCTGGAGAAGGAGGCGCAGCCTTTCTGTTTGGTTATCCCCCAGATAAAGTGGTATTAGAAAATAGCACTTTTATTAATAATAAAGCAGTCAAAAATGCTGCCGGTTCTGGAGGTTCTGGAGGCGGAGTACGTCATGGCAATGCCGATTTGACTGTGACAAACTGCACCTTTGCCAACAATACCTCCGATGATAACGGCGGTGGTTTGTGGTTGGGTGAAGACGGAAATATCAGCATTGTTAACAGTACATTTTCCGGCAACAGTGCTGCTAAGCAGGGCGGAGGAATGGTTGTCGGTAACAGAGATTCTTTTTCGACTAATATCGTCAATTCGACTTTTGCTAAAAATACCGCTGGGGAATATTCGGGAGGTATTGCTACTTTTGGTAATCAGCCAATTACTGTCAAGAATTCGATTTTTGATAGCAACACTGCGGGTAATCCTTTTAAGGTTAAACAGCAAAGCGGGCGGGAATTAATCGACGGGGGAAATAATCTGCAATTTCCTAATAAACTCACGACGGGCGATCCTAACGACAATAATGTTACGGCAAATGTGACGATCGCAGACCCCTTACTCGGCCCTTTGCAAAATATTAACAGCGCTTTCGTGCTGCCGCTGCTAGCAGGAAGTCCTGCCATTGATACCGGTACTGGTGCGGGCGCGCCGGCTGCCGATCAGCGCGGTGTGACTCGCCCTCAAGATGGTGATAGCAACGGAAGTGCGATCGTTGATATCGGCGCTTTTGAATTCACTGCAGTCACACCGACTCCGACTCCCACACCGACTCCAACTCCGACTCCGACTCCCACACCGACTCCCACACCGACTCCGACTCCGACTCCGACTCCGACTCCGACTCCGACTCCGACTCCGACTCCCACTCCAACTCCCACTCCGACTCCGACTCCCACACCGATTACAGATGATTGCTTATTCGATGGAGTCAGCGCCCCGGAATTAAACTCTGCCACCATCACCCCCAACCCCGTCCAACAAACTTTCAACGGCGGTGAAGATACCGATTTCATCATGGGCGGCGGCATCAACGAATCGATTAACGGACTTGCCGGTAACGACATTCTTTACGGCATGGGCGGCAATGACAACATTGACGGCGGTGGCGATAACGACTCGCTTTTCGGCAATGAAGGCAGCGATTTCATCTCTGGTGGCGCTGGCAACGATACCATCTACGGCGGCAAAGATCCTGACACTGTGGTTGGTGGTGAGGGCGACAACTTGTTGAGGGGAGATCTCGGCAAAGATACAGTTGCCGGCGGCCTTGGCAGCGACACCATTTTTGGCGGCAAAGATGACGATATCTTGCTGGGTGAAGATGGCGACGACTACATTTTAGGCAACTTAGAAAATGACACCATTAATGCTGGAAATGGCAACGATACTGTGTTTGGCAATGAAGGTGCAGACCTAATTTTTGGCTTATTGGGAAATGACACGCTTTACGGAGGCAAAGAAAACGACAGTCTCGATGGCGGTGAGGGCAACGACTTGCTATTCGGTGGCAATGAAAACGATGTACTCTGCGGCGACATCGGTAACGATACCATGTACGGCGGCAAAGGCAACGATATTTTCAGCGGCGGCAGCGGTGCTGATTTCCTTAGTGGCGATGTTGGGGACGATACTTTGACAGGCGGTTCGGGAAATGATGTATTTTTCCTAAATCAAAGTTTGGGTAGCGACATCATTACTGATTTCCGCAGGGGAGAGGATTTAATTGGGTTGAGTTCTGATTTGAGTTTCAATCAACTCAGTATTACTTCTAGCAACAATCAAACTTTGATTAGCGTGACGGCTAGCAATCAAGTGCTGGCGAAGCTTAACAATATTACACCGGGTATTCTGACTGCTAGCGATTTCATTACTCTGTAGTTATTATACAGTCTAGGACGCAACAACCAGGTTTCTTAACTTAATTGCCCCATTTTAGGTTGAGGGCGATCGCGAGAAACCGGGTTTTGAGACTTCGGCGAAGCTGAGGGTGCAACGCTTCGCTCAACCAGAAGGAAACTTCTTCTTCTTTCCACCAAGTTTTAAAATTTACTTTTCCTCGCAGATTGAAGCTGCGCCACAAATCGCCAACAATTACTTAACCCTTTTAAGCACCAGATCGCAGCCGTTGTCGAAATTCCTTAGCTGCTGTGAGCGAATTGGGAAATCGGACATATTCTGCCAGCAATTCTATATCCAGATTAGGGAGAATTGCGCTGCGAGCAATTGGTTCATAACCGCAGGTTTGGACAAATTGAACTGGGATTTCTTCTCGCAGGTAGTAGAGGCTGAAGCGGTCATTTTGCCAGAACCAAACCTCTTTAACATTCAGCCTTCTGTAAACTTCCAATTTGTTAATGCCACCGCTGGTAACGATTACCTCAATTGCCAGGTCTGGAAATTCTTTGTCTGTGCCAATGCAGTAAGCTTCATCAGGTTCGGTACCGCCGCTTTTCTCTTCTCGTCGCAGGGTTGTAGAGCCAAAGGGAAAATAGTTGATGTCTGCTTCTAAGAAGTAAATGACTAAAAGATCTCCAATGCGAGTTTTTCTGCTTTCATGGCGGCGGGAAGGTGACATAATTTCTAAGGCTCCATCTAAATACGTGACTCGATATGCCGAAGTATCGCCATTTCTGGCGAGCAAGGCTTCATATTGCTCCCAGTTAACGCGATCGGTAATGTAGCGGCATTCAGGATCTTGACCTTGGAGCGCTTGTTGGTCGAGTAGCGTTTTGAGATCGCTTGTAAACATTAGTATTACCTGCTTTAGGTTGTCTTCCTTATAATTTACTGAATACGATCGCACAAATGTCTATCCTCCTCTTTCACATCGGCATTTGTTCGCAAGTAATCCCGCACCCAGTCGCAACCAAAAGCCAGGGGGTCTGTATTGAGAATTCGCTTCACATTCCACAAAATCGCCGTTTGGTCATGGCTGGCGGAGACAAGGAAAGTGCCGTCGGGACTAAAGGAAGCTTTTGGCACCAAACCTCTATGTCCCGTGAGCGTCCTCAGCAAGATGCCATTTTTATTCCAGAGTTTCACCGTGTTATCCAGACTTGCCGTAGCGACGATTTCACCATCCGGGCTAAAGGAAACTCCCTGCACTCCCTGTGCGTGACCTTTAAGCGTTCGCAGGAGCTGTGTTTTGTGAGGAACTGAGGTGTCTGAGGACTCTAATTTCCAGAGTTTGGCGGTGCCATCTGTACTGGCTGAGGCTAGAGTCTTGCCATCAGGACTGAAACTGACCCCCATAATCATAGCCGGATGGGCATCAATCGCCTGCAACAAAGTGCCATCGGGCTTCCAGATAGCGAGAGTACCGCTGCTACCGACGGCGGCTAAAGCTTCGCCATCAGGGCTAAAGGCCACACTCCAGAAGGGGCTGCCATCTAGCTTCAGAGTTCGCACTAACACGCCGTTTGGCTGCCAGAGTTTTACCGTGCCGTCTGTACTTGCGGAGGCAAGAATTTTACCGTCAGGACTCCAAGCAATTCCGTAAGCTATACCTTTATGGGCCTTGATTTCTCGCAGGAATCTGCCGTCCTTGTGCCAGAGTTTAACTGTTTTTTCGCCCCCCACTGCAATGAGTTTACCGTCAGGACTGAATGCCACATCCCACAGCCCCCCTGTACCCTCCTTAAGCGTCTTCAGCAACGTGCCATCGACGCGCCAAAGTTTCACCGTGCCGTCTGTACTGGCAGTGGCGACGATTTTACCGTCAGGAGCGAAAGCAGCTCTATAAACAGCAGCGTCATGACCTAGCAG
>JAICRN010000100.1 GCA_025937335.1 Microcoleus sp. TY_ISSM_2_bin.22 | reverse complement strand
CCTGTGGGTTTGACCGGTCCAGATGCAGCGGTTGTTTCTTCGCGGACTTGGCTGGCAACAACTCACTTTGTCTTGGCGATTTTGGCGCTTTCGGGTCACATCTGGCACGCGCTGCGGGTTCGGACAAAAGCAGCGGGGTTTGATTTTCGATCGGGCGAATTTGTAACGGCAACTGCCAGCAATGTTGAAAAGTCCGATCGGCTTCAAGCTCAACCCGCAGCAGCAGTAAATTTTTCCGATGTTACTGTAACTTTTTTGCGGAATTTGCCGATTTATCGCAAAGGATTGTCTCCCATAGTCAGGGGATTAGAAGTTAGTTTGGCTCACGGCTATTTCCTGGTAGGAGCTTTTGCAGTATTGCTGCCTTTACAAGAAAAAGGTTTAGCACCGCTGGCAGCATTGCTGATAACTCTGGCATTAGTCTTGATTTTGGCAATGGGCCTCTCGATTTACGAGAATCGGAACGTCGAAGCAGGTAAAGTTTTTTACTGGCACAAAACGCCGGAAGATTGGAGTTTATTCCGGGGCGGTTTGGTGATGGGGGGTACTAGCGGAGCTTTCCTTGCCTATTTGCTGCTAGACAATTTTGCTGGTATTGATGCAATTTTCCGAGGTGTTGTGAACTGAGTTCGATCGGCAATGCTAAATAACCGGGTTTCTGCTTGCTAGGCGCTCTCTAATACATTCCAGAAATCCGGTTTCTCTTCAAGTATTAGCTCAATTTCTGTCACACCAGACAAATACAACAAGGAAATACAAAACGATGCAAACTTACGACAATCCAAACGTTAAATATGACTGGTGGGCCGGCAACGCCCGCTTCGCCAATCTTTCGGGATATTTCATTGCCGCTCACGTCGCTCAAGCAGCTTTAATTACTTTCTGGGCCGGAGCATTTACTCTGTTTGAACTGTCTCGCTACAACCCAGCCATCCCTATGGGCGAACAGGGGTTAATTTTGCTGCCCCACTTAGCTACTCTCGGTTTAGGTGTAGGATCTGGCGGCAACATTGTGGATACTTATCCGTATTTTGTAGTCGGAATGGTACACCTCATTTCATCTGCTGTTTTAGGTGCCGGTGCTTTATTTCACACCTTTAAAGCGCCTAAAAATTTGAAAGATGCTAAAGGTCGGACCGCCAAGTTCCACTTTGAATGGGAAGACCCTAAAAAGCTGGGTTTCATCTTAGGACACCACCTGATTTTCCTGGGCGCGGGCGCGCTGCTGCTGGTAGCAAAAGCGATGTTTTGGGGCGGTTTGTACGACTCGACAATTCACGAAGTCCGCACTGTTGTGAGTCCTACTCTCGATCCGTTAGTTATCTACGGCTATCAAACTCATTTTGCTAGTGTTGACAATTTGGAAGATTTAGTTGGCGGTCACATTTATGTCGGCGTTATGCTGATTCTCGGCGGCGTTTGGCATATCGTCAAAGAGCCTTTTCCTTGGGCTAAGCGGGTTCTAATCTTCTCTGGGGAAGCTATTCTGTCCTACTCTCTCGGCGGTATAGCTTTAGCAGGGTTTACAGCGGCTTATTTCTGCGCGGTTAATACTTTAGCTTATCCGGTTGAATTCTACGGGCCTGTACTGGAAACCAAGCTGGGTATTACCCCCTATTTTGCAGATACGATCGCCCTACCGTTGGGCGCTCACACTCCCCCCTGCTGGCTGGCAAATGCTCATTTCTTCTTAGCTTTCTTCTGCTTGCAAGGTCATCTGTGGCACGCTTTGCGGGCGATTGGCTTCAATTTCAAGCAAGTTGAAACTTCTTTGAATGCGGTGGGAACTGAGTCGTAATACTTAAGAATGTGCAGGGTAAATTTTTCCCCTGCACAGACTGCGGCGGGAAATAATACTCAAGTTATTAATTGCCCGCATAGCTATAATTTTACGAGGTAAAAAACTGTGACAATTACTAGCATTAACGACTTTGGAAGAGATGAAACGAATTTTAAGTGGTGGGTTGGTAATGCCCGCTTAACTGATTTGTCGGGTAGATTGTTGGGTGCTCATGTCGCTCACGCGGGTTTGATTATGTTTTGGGCGGGAGCAACTACTATTTCGGAAGTTACTCGCTTTGTGCCAAACATACCAATGTACGAGCAAAACCTCACTTTACTGCCGCATTTAGCAACTTTAGGTTGGGGTGTTGGTGCTGGGGGTGCGGCGATCGATACTTATCCTTATTTTGCGATCGGCATATTGCATTTAGTTGCATCGGCTGTTTTGGGTGCGGGAGGTCTTTTTCATGTGTTTCGCGGCCCTGCGATTTTACACAGCGGCGGCGGAATTGCTGCTCTGTTTCACTATGAATGGAATGATGCTAAAAAGCTGGGATTTATTTTGGGAAGTCACTTAATTGTTTTGGGATTAGGTGCTTTTTTGCTAGTGATGAAAGCGATGAATTTTGGGGAAATTTATGATAGTGTAATCGGCGATGTCCGCCTGATTACTAATCCTAATTTGAATCCGGTAACAATTTTTGGCTATCTGTTTGGATTTGCTAACGGCGGCTGGACAATCCAGGGAATGGCTGCTGTTAATAATTTGGAGGATGTTATTGGTGGTCACATTTGGATTGGTGCAATGTTAATCGCAGGTGGCGTTTGGCACACTGGCGTTGAGCCTTTTCCTTGGGCAAAGCGACTTTTAATTATTAATGCCGATGCTATTCTTGCTTACAGTTTGGGGGGTTTGGCTTTTATGGCTTTTGTTTCCTGTGCTTTTGCGGGATATAACACGACTGTTTATCCTGTAGAATTCTATGGGAGCGATCGGCTCGCATTGACAAATGCACAATTTTTCTTGGGTATAATAGCGCTTGCCGGTCACATTTGGCACGCTTTTCGCGCCCGCCTTAATATAAGCTGAATGCAATTTAAGTAAGATAAGCAAGAAACAAAGTTAAAGTTTCTGGCTTAAATTACATCAGTTTTGGATTTGTAGGTACCAAGTGAGAAAATTAGTCTATGAGTGTTTTTATTTGCTGTTTCTGTATCGTGACTGTGATAGTTCTGTTTTTGTGGAGTGTTGCAGTAGCGCTGCGAGAAGGAGTCTATCAAATTCGGCGACTGCATCAAATTCCGTGTTCGGATTGCGAGTTTTTTACTAATGACTACCGCCTCAAGTGTACTGTGCGGCCGTGCGTTGCTTGTACTGAGGAGGCGATCGGCTGTACTGACTTTGAACCGAAAACTTGTTTAGCCAATTCTTGTCAGCAACATTGCTCAAAGCTTCACAAAGCTTACAGAGAAATACCGACTACTAATCCTCCAGTTACACCTTTATCAACAGGGATAAGTAGCTAGATACATTAATGATGAATCACTCCATTCTTCTTTCTTCACGAAATCTTTCTTACTTCTTTTTTATTTTGTCACGAATATGACTTTATACAGCGCAAACTCACTCAAAGTCGAACTCAATCAGAGAGGCTGCCGCCTGACTCCCCAGCGAGAAACTATTTTGAGTGTCTTTCAAAATCTGGGGCAAGGCCATCATTTAAGTGCGGAAGAATTATACAGGACGTTGCAGAATCAAGGAGAAAGAATAGGCTTGTCTACAGTCTACAGAACGCTGCATTTATTAGCAAGGATAGGGATTTTACGTGAACTAGAATTAGCAGAAGGGCACAAACATTATGAACTGAATTTGCCGGAATTGCACCACCACCACCATCTGGTTTGCATTCAGTGTCATAAAACTTTTGAATTTAGCGATGAATCAATTTTAAGAATTGGCAAAAAGCAAGTTGAAAAAGCTGGTGTCGAACTGCTTGACTGTCAATTAACTGTGCGAGCTGTTTGTTTGGAAGCGCTGCGGGAGGGATGGCCTTCTTTGGTGCCGAGCAATTGGTTGTGTCCGAGATATCATTCAGAAATTGACGACAAAATTAGTTGAGTTGGATGAAATACACTGCGGTAATGAGGAATTGGTAATTGGTAATTGGTAATTCTTTAAACTCAGGTACGGCCATAGCGTTGCCAGGAATGCTTTAGCAAAGTGATTGTCAGGAAAGCAATCTCACGCATTCCAAACTCGCCGTTTTTCCGTTCCCTTAATAGCGTTGCCAGGAATGTTAACTAAGCAATTATTAGGAAAGCAATCTCACGCATTCTAAACTTGCTGCCTTTCCCTTCTCTTTCCGTCAAGCAACCTCAGAATCGCAACGTTGGTGTTCCATCCGAAATACATTAGCATACAAACTAGCAACAATCTGTTTGCCTTCCTGCGTCAATTGCAAGTAATCTAGAGATTCGCTAATATGAGGATAAATGCCGCTCCAGTAAAACTTAGAGTAGCTTTGCAGCAAGTCGCCCGGATGTCGATAGCCCAAAACTTTAGTAGCACCGCTTTCTTCCAATTCGTAAAACAGCGCGCCAATTTTCTGCAAATATTGGGGGTTGCTAAGCTGACCTATCAAGTCAGCACCGCGAACTAAACTAAAGTAATTAACTGCATTTTCGTCAGTCTTACCGTCGAGCACCGAGAAACGAGTCTGTTCTATGTTATGCTTAATGATCTCAGAATTAATTAGCTTGTGGTTGCCGAAGCGCTCGTCAATGAACAGTTTTGCTCTGTCAACTCGGTAAGGAGCTAGGCTGGCCGCTGTTGCACCGGGAGTAAGCGCAATTCTCATGCCATCTTTTCCCGTAGCATACAATCCTTCGGATGCTTTGTCTTGCCGGCAAACTCCTTTGACATATCCGATGTCTTGGCACAGCAGAGAAATGATGTAGTGCAGCCAATCTTCGCAGGAGACTCCGCCCTTGCGAATGTGTTTTCCCCGCAAGATTTCTTGACCGACTAAGGTAATGCAAATGGCGTGTTCTACATTGTGATAAAGAGCGTCGCTGTTGGCAATGTTTTCTAATGCCATTGCGCCCACCCAGGCAATAATGTCAGCGTAGTCTGATTTGTACCCTCCGTAAGTGCGGCTGTACCCGTTCTGAAGTTGTGCGATGAAAGCCTCGATCAGCAGTTCTGTAGAATTAAACATACCCAGTCCTTTTACCTTAATATTGCTTTTCAAGAACGGTGAATCTATTCTGGAGCGCTCTAATTTTATGGATGAGATTTTAGCTGACAACTCATGCACTCTGTGTGGGTGGTGAGATGTCCGCGGCAATCTCAAAACTCATTGACGCTACGCCTGGGAAGTCACGAAGCAATCTACCGCCCGCACTCAAAACTCCCAACCAACTCAGTCCATCACTGACACCCATCCCCGCCGCACTGCATAGAGCAGCCTGCTGACAATTTTTCGATCGTCTGAACTTTTTAAACTCTGAGAATTAATTGCGTATTGAATTTGGTGGAACACAGTCCGATCGATCTTACCTGATTTCCAAATATTCAAGTAAAGTTCGGAAATTCCATATTCAGAAATATAAGCTTTGGTTGTCATCTGCCGTCAACTTAATGTATATTTCTTATTCTCGGGCAATTTTAGATAACTTTATGTGATGTCGATCGGCTAGAGACTGTGATGCGATCGCCGACTGGAGTGAATGGGCGTCTCCAAACAAGGGCAATTTGCTCGAAACAGCGCGATCTTTCGATCGCCATATGTTTTGCTAAGGACTCTGACAATCATCATAGTTATGCCTAAACTATAGATTTCACATACCATTGGCCCGTTGCGCTCGCCCCCGGACAACTTGCAGCAACGAAGGAAGTTTGAGCGCCCTGCGTGTAAATTTCTTGCCAAAGAAACTCCCGTCGTGTACAATATAGAGTCTGGTATCCTCACTTACCCATAATTATTTTCATTCATCCCGTCCCCCCAGAGGGGAAGGGACTTTCAGTGCGGATGCAGCCAAATCACTTTATATTCAGCAAAAAGCTAGAAATGCCGTAACTCATGCCCACTATTCAGCAACTCATCCGTTCAGCACGGGAACAAACGCAGAAAAAAACCAAATCGCCAGCTCTCAAGAGTTGCCCCCAGCGGCGCGGAGTTTGCACCAGAGTGTACACGACCACCCCGAAAAAACCCAACTCGGCGCTGCGGAAGGTGGCTCGGGTAAGGCTGACCTCTGGTTTTGAAGTCACCGCCTACATCCCAGGGATCGGTCACAACCTGCAAGAACACTCGGTAGTCATGATCCGGGGCGGTCGGGTAAAAGATTTGCCCGGAGTTAGATACCACATCATTCGCGGTACATTAGACACCGCTGGGGTGAAAGACCGCAAGCAGGGTCGTTCCAAATACGGGGCCAAGCGTCCTAAAGAGAAAAAATAACACGGATCTCGCCCGATCGTCGGGGTTGGGAAGCAAAAATAAATTCGATCGCGCCGCTCAATAGTACGCTCGACCGTCATAGATCGAGATCCGATCCCAAAACCCCAAACTCAATCATTCAAAATCAAAAATCCCAAATAGAACTATGTCTCGCCGCACAGTTATTCAAAAACGTCCAGTTCCACCAGATCCAACCTACAACAGCCGGTTGGTAAGCATGATGGTGAGACGGATCATGCAGCACGGCAAAAAATCCGTTGCCTCCAGCATCGTCTACGACGCCCTCAAAACCATCCAAGAACGCACAGGGGCTGAACCGTTAGACTTGTTTGAAAAAGCAGTCAAAAACGCTACACCCCTGGTCGAAGTCAAAGCCCGCCGGGTAGGTGGCGCAACCTACCAAGTGCCGATGGAAGTGCGTTCCGATCGCGGTACCACCCTCGCCCTCCGCTGGCTGATCAGATTTGCCCGCGCCCGCACCGGCCGCTCAATGGCCGCCAAGCTAGCCAACGAACTGATGGATGCAGCTAACGAAACAGGCAGTGCTATTCGCAAGCGCGAAGAAACACACCGCATGGCAGAAGCTAACAAGGCTTTTGCTCACTACCGGTACTAACAGCCAAATCGGGCATGGAGAAGAGCGCGATCGTGCGGTATAGAAGCATCGGGTGAGAAATTGGAAAGTGTAAGTTTTGAGTGTTGAGATTGCTTCTCTTGGCGCAGTTGCGATTCGTGAAGCAAACTCAAAACTCCCAAAATCAAAATTCACTCAAAATTCACGGACTCTCTGAATCCTCCATGTCGCATCCTTAATATTTTTGTAAACAAATTTTGCAAAAAATATTAAAATGTAACAATAAGCTCCAGAGACTTTTGTAAGTCGCTGGGGAGTGCAAAGTAGGGTTACTGTGTAGTATAATAGTATTATAACAGCAACACAAGATTAAGGAGGTAGCTGTGGCACGTACCGTCCCGCTAGAGAAAACTCGCAACATCGGCATCGCAGCCCACATAGACGCGGGCAAAACAACAACAACTGAAAGAATTCTGTTCTATTCAGGCATGGTTCACAAAATGGGTGAAGTGCACGAGGGAACAGCAGTCACTGACTGGATGGAGCAAGAGCGGGAGCGGGGAATTACGATTACTGCCGCTGCTATCACCACCAGTTGGAAAGATTACAAAATCAACATCATCGACACTCCCGGACACGTAGACTTCACGATCGAAGTTGAACGCTCGATGCGAGTGCTCGACGGAGTGATCGCAGTGTTCTGCTCGGTAGGGGGAGTGCAGCCGCAATCCGAAACAGTTTGGCGACAAGCCGATAGGTACAAAGTGCCGAGGATCGTGTTCGTCAACAAAATGGATCGGATGGGCGCAAACTTCTACAAAGTCTACGGCCAAATTCGCGATCGCATGAGAGCGAATGCCGTACCCATCCAAATCCCGATCGGCAGCGAAGAAAACTTCCGGGGAATTGTAGACTTAGTGCAAATGAAAGCCTATATCTACAACAACGACATGGGAACCGACATCGAGGAAGTAGAAATCCCCGATGAAGTAAAAGAGCTAGCAGCAGAATACCGCACCAAGCTGATCGAGTCCGTAGCAGAAACCAACGACGCCCTCACCGAGAAATACCTCGAAGGCGAAGAGTTAACAGAAGCAGAAATTCGGGCAGCTTTGCGGACTGGTGCCATCTCTGGCACGATCGTCCCCATGTTGTGCGGTTCTGCCTTCAAAAACAAAGGCGTTCAGCTTTTGTTGGATGCAGTGATCGACTACCTGCCGTCGCCCTTGGAAGTGCCCCCAATTCAAGGACTCCTGCCCAACGGCGACACCGCAGAACGATTTGCAGACGACAGCGCGCCCCTGTCAGCCCTGGCATTCAAAATCATGGCTGACCCCTACGGCCGGCTGACCTTCGTGAGAGTCTACTCGGGTATCCTCAAAAAAGGCACCTACGTCCTCAACTCCACCAAAGACAAAAAAGAGCGGGTGTCTCGCTTAATTGTACTCAAAGCGGACGATCGGATAGAAGTTGAGGAACTGCGGGCAGGAGACTTGGGAGCAGCCTTGGGTTTGAAAGACACCTTCACCGGCGACACCCTCTGCGAAGAAGGAGCGCCAGTGATTCTGGAATCTCTGTTTATTCCAGAGCCAGTCATCTCGGTGGCTGTCGAACCCAAAACCAAACAAGACATGGAGAAGCTCTCCAAAGCCCTCCAGTCCCTCTCGGAAGAAGACCCCACCTTCCGAGTCAACGTTGACCCAGAAACCAACCAGACAGTCATCGCCGGCATGGGCGAACTGCACCTGGAAATCCTGGTAGACAGGATGCTGCGGGAATTCAAAGTAGAAGCCAACGTGGGTCAGCCGCAAGTAGCCTACCGCGAAACCATTCGCAAAGCCGTCCGCGCCGAAGGTAAATTTATCCGCCAAAGCGGCGGTAAAGGTCAGTACGGTCACGTCGTGATCGAACTAGAACCAGCAGAAGTGGGAACCGGCTTTGAATTTGTCTCCAAAATTGTCGGCGGCACTGTACCCAAAGAGTACATCGGCCCGGCAGAACAAGGGATGAAAGAAGCCTGCGAATCGGGTATTGTAGCAGGATATCCCGTGATCGACCTCAAAGCTACTATGGTAGACGGGTCTTTCCACGACGTAGACTCTTCGGAAATGGCATTTAAGATCGCCGGCTCAATGGCGATCAAAGAAGCCGTGATGAAGGCTTCGCCTGTGCTGCTAGAGCCTATGATGAAAGTAGAGGTGGAAGTTCCCGAAGATTACATCGGGAACATCATCGGCGACCTCAACTCGCGTCGGGGTCAGATTGAGGGCCAAGAGACAGATCAGGGAATTGCCAAAGTTTCTGTAAAAGTTCCACTAGCAGAAATGTTTGGCTACGCTACTGACATCCGCTCAAAAACCCAAGGTCGAGGCATCTTCACAATGGAATTCAGCCATTACGAAGAAGTGCCGCGAAATGTGGCTGAAGCCATCATCGCTAAGAACAAAGGTAACTAACGATTTTGAATTTTAGATTTTGGATTTTGGATGAAATCCAAAGTCTAAAATCTAAAATGTTAAAATCTAAAATCGCTAAAAGAAACAAGGAACAAATCGAGAATGGCACGCGCAAAATTTGAACGGACTAAACCCCACGTAAACATCGGCACGATCGGTCACGTTGACCACGGCAAAACAACTTTGACCGCCGCGATTACGATGACTCTCTCTGCACTAGGTCAGGCAAAGGCTAAGAAATACGACGAAATCGACGCCGCACCTGAAGAAAAAGCACGGGGTATTACAATTAATACTGCTCACGTCGAATACGAAACCAAAGATCGGCACTATGCCCACGTAGATTGCCCCGGACACGCTGACTACGTGAAAAACATGATCACCGGTGCAGCTCAAATGGACGGCGGCATCTTAGTGGTATCAGCGGCGGACGGCCCCATGCCTCAAACTCGCGAACACATCCTGCTAGCTAAGCAAGTGGGCGTTCCCAGCTTGGTTGTGTTCTTGAACAAAGAAGACATGGTAGACGACCCAGAACTAATGGAACTCGTGGAACTCGAAGTCCGCGAACTCCTGAGCTCTTACGATTTTCCAGGCGATGACATCCCCATTGTGACAGGTTCTGGATTGCAAGCTCTCGAAGCTATGATTGCTAACCCCAAAATCCAGAAGGGCGATAATGAGTGGGTTGACAAAATTTACAAGCTGATGGAAGAAGTAGATTCTTACATCCCCACTCCAGAGCGCGAAGTTGACAAGCCTTTCTTGATGGCTGTAGAAGACGTGTTCTCGATTAGTGGTCGGGGTACTGTTGCTACTGGTCGGATTGAGCGCGGCACAATCAAAGTCGGCGAACAAGTAGAAATTGTTGGGATTTCGGACACTCGCAACACTACGGTGACTGGTGTGGAAATGTTCCAAAAGCAGTTGGAACAAGGCTTGGCCGGCGATAACGTCGGTCTGCTGCTGAGGGGGATTGAAAAGAAGGATATTGAAAGGGGAATGGTGCTTGCTAAGCCCAAATCCATCAGTCCTCATACTCAGTTTGAATCGGAAGTTTACATCCTCAAAAAGGAAGAAGGTGGCCGTCACACGCCATTTTTCTCGGGCTACCGCCCTCAGTTCTACGTCCGCACGACGGATGTAACTGGTACGATCAAACAGTTCACCGCTGATGACGGTAGTGAAGCAGAAATGGTGATGCCCGGTGACCGGATCAAAATGACTGTTGAACTGATCCACCCGATCGCGATCGAACAAGGAATGCGCTTCGCTATCCGCGAAGGCGGACGCACCGTCGGCGCTGGCGTTGTTTCCAAAATCCTCAAGTAGGACTCCGATAACAGCTTAAATAGCAGAAAAGCCTGATTGAATTTGGCGGCTTTTCTGCTATTTAGTGATTAGTTATTACTCAGGATTATGCAGTTAGCAGTTAGCCCAAAAATAACTGCAAAAAGACAACAGACCGCAGACAACAAACAACAAACTGAACCTAGAAAATTCAAGAAACAAAAATGGCAACAATTCAACAGCAAAAAATTCGCATTCGCCTCAAAGCTTTCGATCGCCGGATTTTAGACGCATCATGCGAAAAGATTGTAGATACAGCAAATCGGACAGCAGCCACAGCGATCGGCCCGATTCCTTTGCCCACCAAACGGCGGATTTACTGCTTGCTGCGATCGCCCCACGTAGACAAAGATTCTCGCGAACACTTTGAAACCCGCACGCACCGCCGCATCATCGACATTCACCAGCCATCGGCCAAAACAATTGACGCTTTGATGAAACTGGATTTGCCGGCCGGCGTAGATATCGAAGTCAAGCTGTAGATTGACTTATCGAAAACTCGAAAAGAAGGAACAAAGATTAAATAAATAGTTCCTTCTTTTTGTTAAAAATTCCCTAGTCATTAGTTATTAGATATTAGTTATTACTTAATAATCAGCAATAATTTCTGCTGCGGCACGAACTTAAATAATTATTGTTAATTAAGGCGCGATAGCTACAAAAACCATCCTTTAGAAGTCGCT
>JAICRN010000050.1 GCA_025937335.1 Microcoleus sp. TY_ISSM_2_bin.22 | reverse complement strand
TCGTGTCGGGGGCTTACATCCGTCAGTCGATTTTAGATTTTAGATTTTAGATTTTAGATTGACTCCACAGATTAATCTGGGGGCTTGTATCCGTCTTTGGGTAAGGTTAAATTTAACTTCTATTGCGAAACTAGGGCACGAGGTACGGATCGCCTTTGGCGAGAAAACCGAGAATTGATATTTATTTATACCTACCGGCTGAGGTCATTTCTACGTACCTGCATCCTACCATTATAGTTAGTCTAAAATCTCAATTCGCTCTCAAGCGGCAATTTCTTCGGAAATGGCCACTATCAGGAATATGCTGACAACAACGTGCTTTCAAGCCGAGGACTTCGGCGTCGCCCGATCGTCTAACCCTGAAAGCTCATCGCAAGATTCATCCGGCCGTCAACAAAATGGTAAACTGTTCGTGTCAGTACAAGACATTAAAACCTACCCCTGGACTGGGGGAAAGTCACGCCTAAAACATTGTCAGGAGATATCACTCCGCACACAAGAGTGCAAACGTTGTGAGCCTAGGAACCTGAAAAATCAGGATATTAGGACGGCGAAGTCTTAAGAATCCCCGTCTGTTGAGAAAGCGGGGGTGTCAAATAATCGCCACGTATCAACCCGTCGAGGTTCAAGCGCTAAAATAGTTCAGATCAGCACTGGGCCCAAAGGCGTCAGGAACCCTTATGCAAAACTCTGTGGCAAAACACTACTTATGGGCTTTAGGTGAAGGGATCAAAGGGTGTAGGCCAGGCGATCTGATCGCTGGTCGCTACTTGGTCAAGCGCGATCGACTTCTTGTCGATACTCAACCCGAACAGTTGCCGGAACTGCCCGAAGAGATTCCGAGTGTTGTCACTCCTTATCTGAGACTGTTTGCCTATCAATTACACGTACCTCAAGTATACGGGCTGGTATCCTCGCACACGAGCAAGCTCTCGGGAGATATCTGGCTGCTGGAAAACGGGCCGATTTTGAAGGTGACGGAATCTTTAATGCCGGAATTGGCCGACTCCTGGAAAGGAGCCGCGGCGATGCGCCAGCTCAATTGGCTGTGGCAAATTGCCCAGTTGTGGCAGCCTTGTATCGCTCAGGGCGTGGCTTCGACGCTGCTGACTCCGGAACTGCTGCGGGTGGAAGGGCAATTGGTGCGGTTTCTGGAATTGCAGCCCGATCGCAAACCGCCTAATTTGTCGCAGTTGGGTAAATTGTGGCAGCAGTGGCTCGAAGATGCTCACCCGGCGATCGCAAATTTTTTGAGGCAACTTTGCCAGCAAATGGTTGCCGGTCAAGTCCGCCACGGCGAACAACTGATGGGCCAGTTGGATAAAGCTTTGGCAAAGTGCGGCAGATATTACGACCGTCACGTTGAGATTGCCACCGGCACAGATGTGGGCAGAGCCCGGGCTCACAACGAAGATGCTTGCTATCCGCCCAGCGGTACGGTGTGGGGAGGAAATCCGGGATCGGAAGCTTGCGCGATCGTCTGCGACGGTATCGGCGGACAAGACGGCGGCGAAGTCGCTTCCGAAGAAGCGATTGCTGTGCTGCGCGATAAGTTGCAGCAAATGCCCCTGCATCAAGCTAATTGGGACCCGCTGAGCCTGACTTCCAAGCTGGAACGGGCCGCTTGTGCTGCTAACGACAAGATAGCCAGTCGCAACGACAGCGAACACCGTCAAGGTCGCCAGCGGATGGGAACTACGCTAGTTATGGCTTTAGCCCACATACACGAACTATACGTCGCCCACGTCGGAGACAGTCGGGCTTACTGGATTACCCGCACAGGTTGCTATCAAGTTACTCTCGACGACGATGTAGCTTGCCGCGAGGTGCGTTTGGGCTATTCCCTCTACCGGGATGCTTTGGAACAAGTGGCAGCCGGAGCTCTGATTCAAGCTTTGGGCATTACTTCCTCCAACACTCTGCACCCGACTGTGCAGCGTTTTCCGGTGGATGATGATTGCGTTTTGCTGCTGTGTTCCGACGGTTTGAGCGATAAAGACCGGGTTGAGGAATGTTGGGAAGCAGAGATTTTGCCAATTCTCGACGGTACTATTGGTGTGGCCAAGGCGCGCGATCGGCTGATCGAGATTGCTAATACTAGAAACGGTCACGATAACGTCACTGTTGCTTTAATTCACTGTCAGGCACATTTGAGGGACGAAGGCAATACTTTTACAGAATTGTCTGTCGCACCTTTAGATACGCCTCCGGAACCAATGAGCGACACCGAGGATTTGTCAACCGATTTGACCGGTAGCACAGCCTTTGGCGATCCTGATTCTGCAGGGCAAACGCAGTTTGTACAGCCACCGGACAAAGGCAAAAGCCGATTGTCGCTGTTGCTGAAAATTTTATTTTTATTAGGCTTGGGGGGTGTATTTGCTTATTTTTTCATCCCTCCGGTGGGTCGGGCGATCGATACTGCCGGGGAGTCGATTTTCGGGAAAGTCGGTTTAATTAATCCTGCAAGCAAGCCGGAGAAAAGAGTTGAATCTGTACCTTCTCCGGTAAAATCTTTAGAAACAGGCTCGTTTATAGAGATTAAAAGTTCTGCGGCTGGGCAATTGGGAAAAGAGGGCGATCGCTTGGATTTGCGAGTCGCAATTGGTGAGTTGACAGTCAAAGGAACAGTCCCTGCCGGCAGCGTTTTGCAGGTAACAAACAAACAGCTTACACCTCAAGGCAATTGGCTGGAATTGAAAGTTTGCTCGATTCCTGAAATAGTGCGGTCGAACTCTCCCAAACCCCAGTCAAATAAAGATTTTTCTACTGTTTCAAAACCCCCAATCAATCCATCTCCGGCTGTGGCAACTCCCTCGCCTTCCCCGGCAGTTAAGCCAACTGTTGATGCAGTAGCAATCGCCAAGCTGCAAGCGGGGGAAATTGGATGGATTCAAGAACGAGATGCCATTTCTAAAGTAGCGTCGAACCCGACTCCCAACCCAAATCAACAGGGGAAATGCGTTGTTAATTCTGACTAAAATCCCAAGGCTAATTAAACTGTTAATGTTTGAGTATGTTGAGCAAGTTTGATCTAATTCAGTAGAAATAAAAATACCGATTTCTAAACAAAACTAAGATTAACTGGTACCATCGCAGGTCGAGTAGCTGGCATAATTTTAGATTTGATATTGGGAATTTAATACTTGCCAATATCAAATCTAAAAAGCTTTCAAAATTTCTAACCTAATTTCTTAGATACTTCTGCAAGTTTAGTCACCATTTGAGATACGGCTTTGTCAACGGCCGCGCTTAAAAGAGAGTCTTCATTGCTACTGCTGGAATTGCCACCAATACCCCTCACGGAAATATTAGAATCGCTTTGATCCGCTTCTCCTACTGCTTTGGCAGTGGCAAGAATATCTCCCGAATCTGTACCGATTAACCGCACGTCTATTTGAACGGTAGCTTTGGTTTTTTGCGAACCGCCGCCGATTCCCATGAAACTACCGCCGCCGGATTGTTTGTCGATATTAAACTTGGTAATGGTGCCGATGAGTACGGCGTCAACTCCTAACTGCTTGCCAATTTCTGCTGCTGTGCCGGCATCCATCGCACCGCTGCGATTTTGCTGTTTGAGCACTTGTTCGAGTTTGCTACGATCGACTACTGTATAAGTGCCGTTGTTGACGAGTTCGTTGATTAGCAGTTCGCTGATGCCCCTGGCTGCGCCGACTCCCCTGTAGGAAGTGTAATAGCTGTTGGTGGGGCCGTAGTCGAAGTCCATGACTACGAGGCGTTTTTTGGCAGTTGCTTGGGCGAGTTGGGTTGCGGGTTCGGTGGTGGCTGGTGTGGCGGTCGCATTGACTGAAACGCCTGCTAGCATTAAGGTAGCGAGGGAAATGCCGGTTAAGCGAGATATGGTGGTTTTTTTCATAAAGCTTACCTCACAGTTGTTTTGTGCCGACTCTAGGATACTTTACGGAACAGCCCGATGTCAGGGTTGGGGGTGAGGAGGTTGGAAGTGGTGATTTCTAGTCTTTTTTGACTTTCAACAGGCTTAATTTTTGTTAATGAACCGCAGAGGACGCAGAGGACGCAGAGAAAGAAAGGAAGAGTTTAATCAAGGTTCCAATCCTTAAAATAGGGATTTAGGGGTTTTCCTGCCAAAAAATCTCATAATCTCTGTACTGTAACGGTGGCAACAACCGCACAGCCATCCAAAATTGCTCTTACGCGCCAGATTCCATAAAACCCATCAACCAATTAGCCATCGTCGCCCTGCGAGTCTGTCTGGGCCCAAATTCCCCAATTTTATAGCCTTTAAACCCCAATTTTTCCTTCAGCAACTGCTTGTTTTCTGGAGGAGTCGATCGAGTCAATTTGACCGTCGCCGGCCTAGAATCGATAAAATCCGGCGGTTCCGGGTACTCTTGGCGCCATTCGGGTGCAACACCTGCACTGTTCCACTTGCCAGTCTCGGCATCCCAGCGGTAGCCCAGATACTGCCAAACTAATCGGTTGACGGCAGCATCGTCTATCTCTTCGTTGAGGATAGCCCAAATAGTTTCGTTGTTGAGCTGTGGTAATTCAGACATGAGCGCGATCGAATCGGAAACAAAAAAAGTTTAACTTACATTAGGTAACATTATCAGAAACGGGCAAGATGCCCGCTCCACAAAAAATCATAGGAATTTGTTTGTGGGGTGGACACGTGAGTCCGCCCAAAATGCCACCCCCCAAAAAATTAATTATTCAAAATTCCGTCTTTCTCGGCCATCGACAGGATTAAGTCAATCACGCGGCTAGAATAACCCCACTCGTTGTCGTACCAAGAAACGACTTTGAAAAACTTAGAATTAAGTTCAATTCCCGCACCTGCATCGAAAATGCTCGATCTCGCGTCGCCCTGAAAATCCGTCGAAACTACCGCATCTTCAGTATACCCGAGAATGCCTTTGAGTTCGCCCTCAGAGGCTTTTTTCATAGCTTCACAAATTTCTTTGTAGCTAGTTTCCTTCGCCGTTTTGAAAGTAAGGTCAACTACAGACACGTCTGGAGTTGGCACGCGCAAAGCCATTCCCGTCAATTTCCCTTTCAATTCTGGCAACACCAAAGTAACAGCTTTCGCCGCACCAGTCGAAGATGGAATAATATTTTGAGCCGCACCGCGTCCTCCCCGCCAATCTTTTTGGCTGGGCCCGTCTACAGTTGGTTGAGTAGCTGTCATCGCGTGAACTGTAGTCATTAAACCTTCTTCTAAACCGAAGTTATCGTTAATTACTTTGGCAATTGGTGCTAAACAATTCGTCGTACAGCTAGCATTAGAAACAACAGTATCTTTGGTAGTGTCAAATTTGTGGTGGTTGACGCCTACTAGAAAAGTTGGAACTTTTTCCGGGTCTTTTGTTGGTGCTGAAAGTATTACTCGTTTTGCTCCCGCCGTCAAGTGTTTTGATGCGCCTTCAAAATCTGTAAACAATCCGGTAGATTCTACAACATAATCTGCACTCGTTTTACCCCAAGGCAATTCTGCCGGATTTCTAATCGAGGTGCAGGGTATAAAATGTCCGTCAATGACAATGCCGTCTGGTTTGCTTTCCACTTCCCCGCCGTAAATGCCGTGGGTAGAGTCGTATTTGAAAAGATAAGCCAGGTTTTCTGGCGAAACTAAGTCGTTAATGCCGACAAATTCGATGTTGGGGTTTTTGATGCCGGCACGCATCACTAGCCGTCCGATGCGACCAAATCCGTTGATGCCAACTTTTAGGGTAGCCATGATTTAAACTCCTCTTGAAAATATCTCTGTTCGATCGGGCGATCGCCTGTTGTGGCTTAGAATTTACCACGTCAACGGATTTTTTTAACTGATTCTTTTCTATCTCTTAAGAATTCTGAATTTGGGGGTGGCGAAGGGTAATTAATCCTGAAATTACCGCTGGCTAATGGTTGATGGCTGATGATTGTAAACTTGTAAAAGTGCTACAAAAGACAGAAATTACTTTCAAAATAGCCTTTTTTAAATCATGCTAAAGTAATAACAAAAAACTTATACAAAAACCAAAATGGATTGGTATTCTCACCAGTGGTGGCTGACGATCATCTCATATTTGTAAAAATACTTCTTCTGACTCCTTCCTTCTTGCTGTTTCCTTCTGCCTCGCAGTGTCGCGTCTCAAAATTCCAATTTGTAGCTGGGATGCAAAAGTGAGATCCTCGCGGTGGCTGTCGCGGCACAAAGCCTAGGATTAAAGTCGCAGATACACGCAAGGACACGGCATTGCCGTGTCCCTAATTTTGTCCTAGCTGAGAGGACTGAATAATCAAGTCACTAATCACTAATCACTAATCACTCAGCTTTCTACCCGACGCACTTTGTAGTTAGTAGTTCCTCCGCATCCGAAATAAAACACGATCCGCCAAACTTATTGAGAACTGGTCTAATATTTTCTGCAACAGCAGATATTTGAGCCGGATCGCAAAAAGCCAGCACATAAACGTTATCCAGCATCGTCATTGATGAATTGCGGGAAACGTGATCCCTGGTGCTTTTTCCTGCGACATCACGTATCACCGAATAACCGGGGACGCCAGCTTTGTCTAAACCGTCTAAAATCTTGCCGAGTTCCACCGAGTGGGCTATGATTTCTATCCTTTTGACTGGCTCCATTATCTCACCTCCAAAACATATTGATTCCGTATAGATACAGGGGAATGCCTACAATGATATTAAAAGGAAAGGTCACTGCTAAGGCAGTTGAAATGTAAAGACTTGGATTCGCTTCGGGAACTGTTAGGCGCATGGCTGCTGGTACTGCTATATAAGAAGCACTAGCGCACAAGACAGCAAACAGCAAAGTGTCTCCCTGTGGCAGTCCGATTAATTTGGATATTAGCAAAGCAATGAGTGCGTTGGCTATGGGAATTACGATTGCAAAGCCAATCAGAAAAACTCCTGCTTCTTGCAAATCTTTAATTCTGCTGGCCGCAACCAGGCCCATGTCTAGCAAGAAAAAAGTCAAAACTCCGTAAAATAAGTCTTGAGTAAACGGACTCATAACTTGCCAACCGTGTTCTCCTGTTAGTATGCCCATAATTAGGCTGCCAATCAGCAGAAAAACTGAACTGTTTAGGAATGCTTCTTGCAACACTTCTGGCCAAACTATTTCGCGTTTTCCTTCTTCCCCGCCAAATATACTGACTAGAATGAGACCGATTATAATTGCCGGGGATTCCATTAATGCTAGCGCGGCTACCATGTAACCGTCAAACTCGATCCCCTGTGCTGTGAGGAAGGAGGTTGCGGTGATAAATGTGACGGCGCTGATGGAACCGTAGGTGGCTGCGATCGCGGCGGCATTGTAGGAGTCGAGTTTGATCCTCAGTATGAAAAAAGTATAAATTGGTACTAAGATTGACATCAGCATCGCTGCAAAAATTGTCAGGGCGATTTGCTGGTCAATTCCGCTTTTGGACAGTTCGACGCCGCCTTTAAATCCGATCGCGAACAGCAGGTACAGCGAAAACAGTTTGGGGATGGGCGCTGGAATTTCTAAATCAGATTTGAGAAAAATTGCCAGCATTCCCAGGAAAAAAGCCAATATTGGGGGATTTAAGATATTTGACGCTACTAAACTCAAATCCACGATCGTTCACTCCCATTTCTTGCGTTTTTAATATTACTTCCCCAGTAATTGTTGCACGAGAAGGGATCGATAGAGCGATCGAACTTTTAAAGCGAAAGCTCGACGGGGCTAAATACCGCCAAATAGGGCAAAGACGCACGCTGCACACCCTACAACGAGTAAGGCGTGCACTTCGCACCCGCAGGTTAAGTATTTGGGTTTAACTAAGCAACAGCCAAATAAGACTCTAGGTCTTCGGAACCACCGATCAACTTGCCGTCGATAAATACTTGCGGCACAGTTGTAGCCCCAGTCATAGCCCGCAGCGATCGAGTTGTGATCTCCCGACCCAAGACGATTTCTTCATAATCCAAGCCATGTTTGCTCAGCAGTGCCTTAGCCTTAGCGCAGAAGGGACAGCCCATTTTTGTAAACAGCGAAACGACCTTCGGCTTGGCTGCTCCGGAGTTGATGTAGTTGAGCATCGTCTCGGCATCGGACACTTTGAAAGGGTCGCCCGGTTCATCAGGCTCAATAAACATTTTTTCAACCACGCCATCTTTTACCAGCATCGAATAACGCCAAGACCGCTTGCCAAAGCCTAAATCTGTTTTGTCTACCAGCATTCCCATGCCTTCGGTAAATTCGCCGTTACCGTCGGGAATTAACGTCACATTGTCTGATTCTTGGTTTTTTGCCCACTCGTTCATCACAAAGGTGTCGTTGACGGAAATACAAACGATATCATCTACGCCGTTTTCTTTGAAAACTTTGGCCAATTCGTTGTAACCGGGGAGGTGCGTTGACGAACAAGTGGGAGTAAAAGCTCCCGGCAGCGAGAAGACTACTACGGTTTTACCTGCAAATATATCATCGGTGGTGACATCGACCCACTGGTTGTCTTTGCGAGTACGAAAGGTGACTTTGGGTACTCTTTGACCTTCTTGGTTCGTCAGCATGAGTTTAAATTCTTAGGTACTTAGGTTCAATTCTTTTGCTGACTTTAGCGTACTCATAACGAGTATGACTTGTCAAGGGAGGCGGGTCTTTTTGCTGGGACTTGGGCGCGCGGGAGTCAAAAACCCCGGTTTATGCGCCCTATCATGCCCGGTAAGCCCGACTTCATCCGCGCCAGAGAGGCAATCAGGGACTTCCTCCGACCCAAGAAACCGGGTTTTTGCCCAAAAATATTTCGCTGTCACCTCCAGATTCGATAAACAACACGGTTTCTGACCACCCGTGATTAAGTCCTGAAAGTAGCAAAAATAAAGTTTATTACCAATTAAAATTTGTGTTTAAATACTCTTCTAGTTGCTGATTGTAAGGTCGAAAATAATCCCTCAACCAATCGCGAACCGATTCATTGACTGGCTCGTAAGAACCGGGATTAGCATTTTGGTATTCAGACAATTGATATTCCGGCAAATCTAAGAATTCTAAAACTTGCTTGAGTGTTGTCGCCGCACCTGCATAAAAATCTTCGCTTTTCAAAATTAACAACTGTTCTCGGGGAAAGAAAGCCCGCCAGTTTTTGATAAATTCTATGTACCTGCCGCGAGCTAAATAATTCCCCGGTTCCTCGCCGATGATGTATTCTGGATTTTGACTCAACCGTTCAATTTCATCGCTAATTACTCGATCGAGCGATCGCGCTTCCCAACTTAAGCCAGTCAAGCGGTAAAATTGAGAAATCGCCCGATCGACCGGATTTCGCAAAAGTACAATCAGTTTCGCCTCTGGAAACAGGCTGTAGAGACGTTCCGGTGCTCCCCGAAAGTCAAAATAGCTTGGACTTGCTTCGCCAGTTACAAATTGCTCTCCCCGAGGCATGGGCGGAAAATGAGCCAAATACCAATCAATCCCTCTGTCAAAGTGCCACGAGAAAAAATCCATCTCCTTTTTAATCGGAGTCAAGATTTGCGGGTGTTGAGCTAAATAAGTATACAGAGAAGTCGTCCCGCACCGCTGAGAACCAATAATTATAAAGTTAGGAACTTTGACTGGTTGTAAGTTCCAATTTTGTGGAACAGGCATCTTGCCTGTATCTGCTTGTGGAACAGGCATCTTGCCTGTATCTACTTGTGGAACAGGCATCTTGCCTGTTCTCTTACTGATAAGAGATGCAAAACTTTGTTTGTAACTGACAGTTCGATAAAAATCAATCGCCTCTGCCATTTTACCTTGCCTCGTCAAGGCTTCCCCCAAATTCAGATAAGGCCAAAAAGCCTCGGGTTTAGCTGCAACAACTTCGCGGCACAAGTTCTCAACTTCATCCAGCTTGTTCTGCCTAACAAAAACTTCCCACAAATTGTAATAAAACCACCAAGGAAGATCGGGATTTATTTTTATTGCTTGGAAAAATGCCGCCGCCGCTTCCTCCCAATATTTTTGGTGGCTCAAAACAGCACCTAAATTGTAATAAGACCAGCAATCATCTGGTTTTTGGGCGACAGTTGCGCGAGATGAGGCTAATGCGCGATCCTCTTCGAGGGCAACGCTTACGCACTTTTCTTGCTGCTGCAACAACTCCTCTAATTCCGCTGACCTTTCTGCACAACTAGGCATATTTGTCAATATATATTTGTAAATAATAATTGCGCTTTTTGGGCGATCGTACTGTGCTAAATTCTTTCCTAACTGGCAATAAAATTCCCGATTTTCCGGTGTAATTTGCAATTTAAATTGTTCTAACACCAACTTTAAATCAGACTCTGTTTGTCCGAGAGCGTATCCCAACTTCTCATAAATTCCTGGCAAATCTCCGTCAATTTCAACAGCTTTTAAATAGGTGACGATAGCTTCATCCCACTGTTTTAGTTTAGTTAAAGCGTCCCCTAAATTGCAAAAAGACCAAGCAAAATCCGAGTTGAGTGCAATCTCGCAGCGATAAGCAGCAGCAGCCTCTTCCCATCGCCTAAGTTTCAGCAAAGCATCGCCCAAATTGTGATAAGACCAGGAAAAATCAGGATTTAACTCAACAGCTTTTTTGTAAGCAGCAACAGCTTCCTCCAATTTTTCAAGTTTCAGCAAAACATCGCCCAAACTGTGATAAGACCAAGAAAAATTAGGATTTAATTCAATAGCTTTTTTGTAAGCAGCAACAGCATCATCAAACTGGCCGCTTTCTTGCAGGTAATTCCCCAAATTGTGGTAATCATTATCCATGCAGAACTCCTGCAACAGCCATTAATTTTTCCAGCGAGTTCAAATTTAACCGCATATCTTTATGTAAGGGTTTAATAGGAGTTCCCTCATCAACCAAATCACCAATTAAATAGTAATGTTCCAAACCGCACAAATTGCTAATCATCCAATAACAATACGGAACGTAAAGGGGAGAAAAAATCTCAATCACCTTAGTTCCCGGACTGCAAAAAACTAGATTAGTCAACCCCCCTCCGTGAGGTGCGACAACTACTTTAGCAGCAGCCAAACACGATGCTTGTTCCGCTACCGACATCGTTTCCAGCTTTACAGTGCGAAACCCAAATTTTTCTAAGTATTTAATTACCTCTTCCTCGTTGAGGATTCGCCGATATGATGCTTTTTGGCGGCTGATATAAATTCGCTCTGAATATTCTGCGTTGCGAGGCTGTTGTTTATTTAAAAATGTCTGCTTGAGAAATTCACACTTCCATTTTGAAACCGCCCCCGATCCGTCATAAGATATTGACGGAACTATTAATTTATCTGCTGTAATGTGTAAATTACCGCCACTGTTTAAAATTTTATTTTGAGATATTCCTAAAGTATCTAAAGTATCTGTTTGATAGGAATAATCGCAGGCATTGACAACAAACTTATCTATAGTTTCTATCAATCCGCTGCGCTGCAAAAGATCGAAGCGCGTCATCACATCAAACATCCAATGAAAATAAGCCGCTCCACCCCAGCGAGCAGATAAAAAAGCGACATTTCCATCGACGTGTTCAGCAGGAGGCAATTTGTCTGAAGTGATTACCAATTCAGCACAACCCATTGAAATATCACGAACAAGTTTATTGTCTGAAGTAATTACGGCGGTAGTCACAACATCTGCCCAAGCTCGTCCGTTTGGCAATAGGGCAACAAAAGCTTTTCTGGAATGACTTCGATCTTCCCAAAATCTACGGCTGCTGTCGATTGTTTTGGAATCTGATAAATTGATTTGACTTGCAGGATGGATGTCAATGCAGGTGAGGTTAGGATTTGATTCTGCTGCAACGGTCAAATCTTCTGTAAAACCACAGTATTTTTTGAGAACACTTAAGGGTAATATTTGATTGCTGTATTCTGCGCGATCGCTCTCATCGACTTCTCCTTGTTGTTCCAGAGCATAACCTATATTATCGTAAGCTTCAAACAAATCGGGTTTAATGTGCAATGCTTGAACTAAATTAGCGATCGCCGGTTCCCACTGCTGTTTGGCAATTAAACTCAAACCCAATCCTTCGTAACACCAACAGGATTTTGGAGCGAGATTGATGCCTTGCTCGTAAATTGCGATCGCCCTTTCCAATTCCCCTTGATTCCGCAGTGCATCACCCAACTTTTTGTACAGCCAACTATGCTCAGGTTCTAGCTCAATAGCACGACCAAAAGCCACTGCTGCTTCGGGCCAATTTTCTTGTGATTCCAGAACTTCCCCCAAACTATTGTACAGCCAACAATCATCGGGATTTAATTCAATAGCTTTGCGGCACGCCGCCGCCGCGTCCTCCCAATTTTCCAGTGCAACCAAAGCCTTACCTAATCTATCGTAAGACCAACAAAAATCGGGATTTAGTTCAACTAACTTGCGGTAAGCAACAGCAGCTTCCTCCCACTCAGAAAGCTCCATCAGCACATCGCCTAAATTGTTGTAACTCCAACAAAAATCGGGATTTAACTTAATAGCTTTGCGGTAAGCAGCAGCGGCTTCGCCCTGTTCCTCAATCGCCTGCAAAGTTGCCCCCAAAAAGTAGTGAGACCAACTAAAATTAGGGTTTAGTGCGATCGCCTCTTGGTAAGCGACCCGAGCTTCGTCAAACAGTTCTTTCTCTTGCAGAGTTTTACCCAACTTGTGGTAAGTTAAGTAGTTGCCCGACTTAATTTTAATAGCTGTTTGATAGCGGGCGATCGCCTCATCCAAATAACCCGCATTTGCCGCAATATCCCCCAACTTTTCCCAACCTAGAGACAACAGAGTTTGCTCTTCGCCCAAACTTTGATTGCCGATTTTTTTGACAATCAGTTGATAGCCTTTTTGTACTACTTCTAACTGACTTCCAAACATCTCCAAAAAAACATCGATCCCGATTTTAGTATCTTGCTCCGGGCTGTCGGGAAACGTAAACTCGTAATCGTCAAAAATCATCAGCCCCCCAACTTTCACCAACCTCCAAGATAAAATCGCATCTTGCAGAGCACTGGTGGGTTTGTGACAGCCGTCAATGTAAGCAATATCGTAATATTCCGAAGTCAAATTCACTAACAAATCTTGAGAGTAACCTTCTAATTCAATTACCCGATCTGCTGCTCCCGTTTTAGCAATATTGCCCTTAAAATGTTCTTGAAAATACAAATCAATACAAGTAATCTTTGCCGTCGGATGAGTTAAAATATTATCCAGCAGCCAGCAAGCCGACATTCCTTGAAAACTGCCGATTTCCACCACTTGAAAATCCGCAATTCCGGTAAATTCCTGCAAATGCCGTTGCCAGATAGGAATATTGTGGGTAAACCAATCTTGGGTAAATTGATAATCTTTCGCTGCACACTCAGGCCAACCCCTCAATTCGCTCGCTTTTTGGTGGCAAATAATTGCTTCTTCCAATTCTCCTAATTGGGGTAAAATATTTCCTAAATCGTTGTAAGCCTTTGAATTGCTCGGATCGATTTGAATTTGGTGGCGGTAAGCGGCAATTTGTGCGTATAACTCCTGTTGTTTCGCCCGAACATCATCCAGTTGGGCGACAACTTCCGCAGCATTTGGTTCTATTTGCAGTGCCATGCTATAAAATACGATCGCACCTTCAAGCTGCTTCTGTTTCGCTAAACTATTGCCTAAATTTATATAAAACTCCGCTCCATCTAACTCAATTTCCAGCAATTTGTGGTAAATTTTCCCGCTTGCGAGTACCTCTATACCTTGACAATAAGTTTCGATTGTGCTGTCTAAACCGGATTCGCTGCGCTTCCGCAAAACATATCCCAACCGCTGATTGATTCCCGTCAAATTCGGCTCAATCTGAACCGCGTGCAGGTAAGCGCTAACAGCTTCATCCCAGGATTTTTCGCAGGTGAAGGCAACTCCCAAATTGACATAAAACCAAGGAATATTTGGATTTATTTCAATAGCTTTGCGGTAGCAACTAATAGCTTCCTGCCACAGTTGTTTTTGAGCCAAAGCGTCCCCTAAGCAATTGTATGCCCAGTAGGAATTATCATTGATTTCCAGAGTCTGACGGTAACATTTAATAGCTGCATCAAAGTCGCGTTTTTGTGCGAAAACATTACCTAAACCCACGTAAGCACGAGCGTAATTTGGATTGAGTTCGAGGCTTTTGTTGTAACAGGCGATCGCCCGATCTAATTCTCCTCGCTCCGCCCAAGTTTTACCCAAACTGTGGTAAGATTCAAACGAATTTGGATCGATCGCAATGGCTTGTCGGTAATTGGCGATCGCCTCATCCCACCGCTTCTGGCCAACCAACATTTCTCCCAAATTGTGATAAGCTGTTGCCAGCTTCGGGTTTAATCGAATTGCCCGCGCATAACACTCCATAGCGCGATCGAACTTTCCAAATTCAACTAAACTATTTCCCAGAGTGACGTGCTCGTCAGCAGTTGCCCAATTCGGATCGATATTAAAAGCTTGATACCAACATTCTGCCGCCTCTTCTCGCTTTTCCAACTGCGTCCAAATTCTCGCCAACTGCCGATAAGCAGCAGCAAAATTCGGGGCTAGCGAAATCGCTTTTTGACAATTTGCGATCGCCTTTTCCCACTTTTTACCCTGAGAATACAAACTGCCGAGATTCGCATAAACTTCCGGCAAATTTGGATTGCGATCGATTGCCGCTTCATACCACTGCTTAGCTTGCTCGATTTCACCTCGAACCTGCATCACCTTTCCCAGCGTCTGGCAAGCTGCCCCCAAATTCGGTTCAATTTTCAACGCTGACTCGCAAGCAGCAACTGCCTCATTCAACTTTCCTTCGGCTAAATAAACTTCTGCTTGCCGACTCAAATCAACCGCTGCCTTTTCCATCTTCTCAATCGAGGGCATAATTAAACTTGCTCCAGACACCAACTAACTCAAATCCACCACCTCAACCATCTTTTTTAGCGAACTCAAGTTCACTAAAATATCCTCAGTCAGCGAATTCTGATACATCAACTGTCTAATAGGATAGCATTCAAAAGCCTCGCCGGTTAAAAAGTAATGTTCCAACTGCAAATATTGACTGATTCCCCAGTAATAATGGCTGATATAGTGAGGCGACACCAACTCAATTACTTTAGTTCC
>JAICRN010000778.1 GCA_025937335.1 Microcoleus sp. TY_ISSM_2_bin.22 | reverse complement strand
TTCAGAGAAATTTTTCAGTTTGTCAACAATTTTTTCTTGGATAGGTATCACGGCTATTTTTTCATTGTTTAACACGATCGCTAGATTCAGTTTAACACTAGGCATGAGCGATCGCCCTTCTCGAACCAAGTGCGATCGCCCGCGAGGAAAATTTCTACAACATCAGATGAGCCAATATTGCCCTAATGCAAAAAATTATGTCAACCTCTACTCCAAGGAAGCATCCCGGTATTGTGGCGATCGTCGGGCCTTAAAATGGTCTATCGAAGCATCCCCAATTCAGATTTAATCATCCCGCTTTCCTGCACAATCGCGGACGCTGCTTCCCCCAAAATTTTGTGTGCGGCGGTCGTCGGATGAATGCCGTCCCAAAACAAAAATCGATCGGGACTACCACAAACACCTCCACCGGATAAACACGCACTCGTGACATTAGTCAAGCCATATTTAGGCGGAGAAGCGATCGCTTCCCGATAAAGCGCATTAGCATCCAGAGTCGCAATCTTTAAGTCAGAATGCTGTTGACTTAATACCTTAACCGTTCGCCTCAAACCCTGATTGTGTGCTTGTGTTAATGCAGTGAGACTTGCAGAATTAGCGGCTGTTCGCGTCGCCGGTAACTGCCCCAAATCTGGTAAATTTGCCAGCAGGATATTTTTGGCACCCGCACCAGCAAGAGACGCGATCGCCCTCGCCACATTTTCAACCGGAATATTCGCATTATTTCCCCCCTGCAAATAGTCATTCGCACCCGCCCACACTACATACAGCGCATGAGGATTTGCCTGTTTTTTGGAGTTAGTCCATGACTCAACTTGAGCTAACAAGCCAGGGACAAGGCTATTGCGATCGCTTCGGGTTGTTGCACCTCCATAGGCAAAATTAGTGACTCGTTCAGGCGGTAACTTTAGGCGATCGGCAAGATACTCTACCCAAACCTTACCATTCGAGTAACGCCCTTGAAAGTAAGTCGAACGAGGCGGATATTGACCCCCGCTCGCTCGAAACACCATTCCCATATCCGAAAGACTGTCCCCAAATACATAGAGTTGATTGACAGCCTCAGAACTTTGAGCTGATAGGATGAGTGCACCCATAAAAGATAACAGCGCAATAATTACTACAAAAAACTTTTTTTTAAACTCTTTTTTCAACATTTGCTATTAGTTATAATAAACTTGTAAAGTTTTATTGTTTTTACCGCTATTTTTTGAGGCAGAAAGTTTCTATTTTAGTGTTAGCGATCTTTGTGAATTAGCTTAAATATTTGCCTCAATTACTAATCTATCAATTTTGGGAAAAAAAATGTGGGGAACAAACCTGAACTTTAATTGCGGTTTGCCTCACTCCAGTGCTCAACCTACATAGATTGCTGATGTCCTTGACACTTGTCTAATGGTATCTAGCTCATAGCGCTGTGGAGGGGGCAAAACCGTACATATTTTGGGAGATTACCCAATAAACTCAGGCAAGAGGCGAACCGCGAAACTCTCGCAAACAACCACCCTTAAGATAACTATCCATCACGGAATAAAAGAATTGATTGAAAGCTGATTTACTGGGCGATCGCGAAATCGATCGCACTTTAAATCCTTGAAAGCCCGCACAAAACAAAAACCCTCCCCAACAAGGATAAGGGAGGGTGAAAGACAGTTAGAAATTTAAGTTTTTGCAGAATTAACAATAAGGAGTCACATCCTCGCCACACTCGTCAGCCAAATAACACAAAGCTCGAAAGCGCAGCCCAACGATTTGCTCGTAAAGCGGATTTAACTTGCACAGCGGCGGAATGGATAATAAAGTGCGATCGCAAATTTTGACTTCTCGCTCAAACGGACACTGGCTGGGAATAAATTTACACAGCAACCGAGCCAACTTTTGACTTTTAATTGCAGTGTTATCAAGCCATTGTTTTAGCGGATGCAAGGGGTCAAAGTGTGGCTTTTGACCGTAAGGTTGAGAATTTGTAGCGACATTAACGGCTGTTTCTTGTTTGCCAAATCCTACCCAATTTGGCAGAGTTCGGTAGGAGACTGTATGCTCAAATACGTTCATTTTGCTCTGTTCCTCTTTTAGAACGAGGTGCCAATAACTCTTTGTAGAGCTTGTGCCATATTATCTACAATCAGTATCTACAG
>JAICRN010000348.1 GCA_025937335.1 Microcoleus sp. TY_ISSM_2_bin.22 | reverse complement strand
TTGCCCAGGCCGTGAAACGGACAGCCAGTGACGGGGTTCCGCAGATCGTGTTTTATGACGAGGGAATTGGAGTAGACAGTAACAAGATTGTGGGCGGAGTCACTGGGCTGGGAATCGATAAAAATATCCAAGATGCCTATCGTTTTCTTTCTTTCAACTACGATCGGGGTGACGAAATCTATTTATTCGGGTTCAGTCGCGGTGCTTACACAGTCAGGAGTCTAGCGGGGATGATCTATTGCTCCGGTCTCCTATCCCGTCGTTATATTACCAAGGCATCAGAAGCTTACGAGCTTTACCGTGACCGAGGCCTTAAACCAAATGATGACCAAGCAAAGAGTTTCCGCAAAGATTACGGCAAAGATAACGGCGATCGCGTCCCGATTACCTTGCTTGGTTGTTTCGACACCGTTGGAGCCCTTGGTATTCCTCTTGTACCCGCCTTCAAGAAGTTTGAGACACAGCTCAAAACAAGGTACAAATTCCACGACACCACTTTAAATAAGGATATTGAGAATGCGTTGCACGCCGTTGCGATCGACGAAATTCGCGAAGTCTTTGATGTTACCCTGATGACGAAAAATCCTGATGCCCCGAAGCAGAAGCTTCGTCAAGTTTGGTTTCCAGGCGAACATGGCTGCATCGGCGGTGGTACGACAGCATACCGCGGGTTATCAGATACTGTCTTGAAGTGGATGTTGGATCAAATCAGTGACTTGGAATTGAAGCTTGAATTCGAGCCAGAGGCCATTAAGGATATCCAGCCTAATTATAAGGTTCCATTTCAAAACAATCCTGGGTTCTTCAAATTGGCAGGAATCAAGTTGCGCGAGGTGGGGGATGCCATTGAGGATCTTCATGAAAGCGCGATCGAGCGTTTCCAAAGCGCAGACATCCGGTACCGCCCCGACAATCTAGTACCGCTTTTATCTAATAAACCCTTAAAACCAATTGAAGAGGAGAGAGAAGACTCGATCGAGAGCCCGGAATTGAGCCGCGGCAATCAATCGAATCTACAAGAACCAAAAGGAAAAACCATATCCAATCTACAACAACCCAAACGAGAAACAATTATGCCTTCAAAAAGAGACACATCAAGAGACGGGCAGAAAAACAAAATCGAGACTTTGCTTTTAACTAACTTCAAGCCGCTTTGGAACTTCATTCAAAAGAACGAGGGGCTTAGCAAAAAAGTCAACAAAACTCTGATTAACAATGCCGTTTTAAAAATTCCCACTCGCCCCTATGCGTTTAGTACCATGTCTCCCTACACCTCTTGGGAGTCATTAAACGATCGCTCTTATTCGGGACTTCATCTACCGCCTACTGATTGGAAGCCATTAACGGATAAAAACTACGTAGGGGTTAATTTAAGCCCCACAGAGAATTTTGAAAAGAATCTCCCGCCTATTAAGGATTTGGAGGTCTTGTACCGCAAAAAAGAAGGGAAGACGAAATATTCGGCCAAATCCTCTCTTCTGTTCCCCTATTTCGTGCAATGGTTTACCGACAGTTTCCTGCGAACCGATCGACTGGATCAGCGCAGAAATAGTTCCAACCACCACATCGATATGTGTAACGTCTATGGGTTGAACGCAAATATTACTCGCCTGCTGAGGTCTTATCAAGGAGGCAAGCTAAAAAGCCAAATTCTCAATGGCGAAGAATATCCTCCTTTTTACTATGATGAGAACGGACAGCCTAAGGAAGAATTCAAAGGAATTCCCCATCAAATAGTCGGTGAATATGACGAAAAAAAATCAGACAAAATACCCCCTGAAAAGAGAAACAAATTATTTGTAATGGGGATAGAGTTAGAGCGAGTCAATGTGCAAGTTGGCTATGTAATGCTCAACGTTCTTGGCTTAAGAGAACATAATCGCGTGTGCGACCTCTTGGCAAAAAATTATCCAACTTGGGATGATGAACGCCTTTTCCAAACCGCCAGAAATATCGTGATGGCGGAGTTTCTGAAAATTGTGCTTGAGGATTATATCAACCACCTTACTCCCTATCACTTCCAATTCTTCACCGATCCCCCAGCGTTTATCGATGAAAAATGGTATCGCAACAATTGGATGATGGTAGAATTTACTTTAGTTTATCGTTGGCATAGTATGCTGCCCGATAAGCTAATCCATGACGGGAAGGAAATGCCTATGCCCGAGTCGATGTGGAACAATGATATGATCGTTAACAAGGGTTTGGGAGCTATGTTTGAAGAAGCTTGTTCCCAACCAGCAGCGCAATTGGGTTTATTCAATACGGCTGAGTTCCTAATTCCAACCGAGACAGCAAGCATTCGTGCAGGTCGTGCAGCCAAATTAAGAACCTACAACGATTACCGCGAACTGTGTAAGTATCCACGGGTGACCGATTTCAATCAAATTAGTGGCGATGAAGATGTCCAAAAAGAATTGAAACGATTGTACGGTCACGTAGACAACATTGAGTTGTATGTGGGACTCTACGCAGAAGATTTGCGGCCAAATTCAGCATTACCTCCTTTAGTCGGACGACTGATAGGAATTGATGCCTTTTCTGAAGCTTTCACCAATCCTCTATTAGCCGAAAATGTCTTCAATCCAGAAACTTTTTCACCAGTAGGTTGGGAAGAGATTAAGAAGACCAAGACCCTCTCCCAGGTGCTGAACCGTAATGTTCCTCGCGGTAAAGAGTACAAAGTTTCTTTTTATAATGAGGGTTGGAAACCATCTTAATGAGCTGACAGAACACGAAGGGAGTGGGGTTACAAATTGTAAAGTGTACGCCTTTCTTTCCAATGTATAACTCCTGTTCAATAAGAGCCGACAGTCGCAGTGGTGAGTTGTTCGCGGTTTAGAGGATTACCCAATTAACCGCGAACAACTTACACCTGAGTTCCCTCACAAATCCGGGAAAATCAGGTAAAATAAAAGGGAAAAAAGCCAACCGTTATCGCCACAATTAGCTTTTCAAAGGTTATTTATGAGCAAGAAGTTATTTACCGAATATCCCGAACAGGACGAACGCAAATACTACGATCTTTTGGTTGAGCAGGCCAAGCTTCGGATGGATAATCTTTACGGGGATAAGGAGCGGGCGCTGCGAGATACTCACGCCAAAACTCATGCGTGCGTTAAAGGAACTCTGGAAATTTTTGACTTTGATGAGGAAGGGATTAAACGGGAATTGGGCAAACGCGCTTCGTTAAATTCTTCGCAACTCAATGCTATTTCCCTTAAGCAAGGTTTGCTAGCAAAACCCAAAGAATATCCTGTTTGGTTGCGATTTGCTAACGGGGCTACCAAAGTATACCCTGATTACCAAAAAGATTCGCGCTCAATGTCACTGAAAGTGATGGGGGTGGAAGGGGAACGACTGGCGCAAAGCCACGAGTCAAAAACCCAGGACATCATTGTTCACAATTCAGAGATATTTGTGAGCCAAACCATCAAAGACTACTACGGCTTTTTTTCTGCTCTGGTTGAATCACCAGAGACATTGAAAAAGTGGCTAATGCGACATCCCAGACACTTTATAGCGGTCTCGACGCTTACGGGTAGCCGGACTCCGAAGAGTTTGCTAACAGCCAAATATTGGAGCGGTTCACCCTCTGCTTTGGGTCTCTATCCCGATTTCGATCCCTCGAAACCTGGTCTAGTTCCTGTCGAATATCCGGCTGTAATTAAGTATGGGTTTACTCCGGTTTCATGCAAACCGCCGCACGAGATAATTCCAGAACAATCTCGACCGGGAATTCCTAAAATTCCCTTTGTCGATCGCGCTAAAGCCTTGGGTTTAGATCCCAATAAACCAGACAATTATTACCGGGACGATCTAATTCAAGCCTTGGCGAAACCTGATGCCGAATACTGGTGGGATTTTGGCATTCAGTTCCAAACCAGCCTAAAAATGCCGATCGACGATGGCATCAATGTCTGGAAGGAAAATGACTCACCCTTCTTGAGAGTAGGTCGTCTCACCGTCAAGCATCAGATTATTGATTATGAAAAACAATCGGATTTCAACGAAAACCTGAGATATTCTCCCTGGAACGGCTTAGCAGTTCATCGTCCAGTAGGTGCGATCAATCGGATACGCGGTGTTGTTTACCCCGTTGTAGCGAATTATCGCCTTCAAAAGCGAGGTCTCGTCCACCACGAACCAACCGGAGAAGAAACATTTTAAGGGAAAAATTTGAGGCTGGGACATCATTTAATGCCCTCAGGCAGGTGTCGTCCGAGCAAATCGCAACTGAAGGAAGTTAACAAGCCAAACCTTCAAAAAATCCCATCCCTTTTTAGGGGGTGGGAGTGTTGAAAATTATTAATTCTTAGTCCTGAGTCCTCAGTCCTCAGTTTTGTGTCAGTAGAAATTGATTAATCCCCGTAGGGACACGGCATTGCCGTGTCCCTACTCGATCGACCGGGAATACGCTGTAATAATTCTACCTTCAACCAACTGATGACTAATGACCAACGACTGATGACTAATAATTTAAGCTTGCCGTGAGTAGTATTCCACCACTAACAGTTCGTTAATCTGAAGAGCAATCCACTCGCGCTCGATAACGCCGTTAACTTTGCCAACCAGTTTTTGCTTGTCAAATTCCAAGTGATTGGGCAAGTGAGCCAAGCCTGGGTCTTTGAGATTGGTTTCAACCATTGTGCGCGATCGCTCTCTATTTTTCACCGCAATCACATCACCAGGCTTGCACTGATAGCTGGCAATATTGACTTCACGGTCATTGACAGTTATGTGACCGTGATTTACCAATTGTCTGGCGGACGGAATGGTTGGAGCCATTCCCATCCGAAACACAGTATTGTCCAAGCGCATTTCCAAAAATTGCAGTAACACTTGACCTGTGGAGCCGGTGACACGGCGGGCTTTGCGGACGTAACGGAGCAGTTGGCGTTCCGTCACACCGTAATTGAAACGGAGTTTTTGCTTTTCTTGCAAGCGAACAGCGTACTCAGAGAGCTTTTTGCGGTTTTGACCGTGCTGTCCGGGCGGATAATCTCGTCTGGGAGTTTTGCGGGTTAGACCCGGCAACTCTTTCAGACGACGGACGATTCTCAATCGGGGGCCTCGATATCGAGACATTTATTTTCCTCTCTAATATCTGTATGCAATTTTATGCAGACTCTATATTATATGTTTGTAACGGTCAAAATTCCAACAAAAATGATAAAAAAACGATCGACCGCAGCGCGATCCATAATGTGCGGTAAATTCTGAAGGAAAAGCCGATCGATCGCCCCAATCAGCCAAAAAAACTCACTACTCGATCTGCCATGCACAACCGCAATTTTTCCAGCACTTGTTCCCCAAAGCCAGCATCAACAGGCTCCAGCCCTACCGGGCGCTGGATTTTGGCTTTCGGCACGCAGCTAGCAGCACTCGGTTTGTTAGCCACAGCACTGCCAATCTCGCCAGCCTCAGCCATCACTATTAGAATCCCTCGCAATAGGAATCCCTATCGCGTCTGCGCCCTGGAACTAATCGAAGCCGGAGTGGGGGCAGAGACAGCCGCCGCCGCTTGTGCCGACGCGCTCCGCCCCCGCGACATATCTAAATGCGCTCTCCAAATCAACCGCAAAACCAATATTTCTGGTGTCGAAGCGCTCTCTAGCTGTCGGCGGGTGAGGCGTCCCGCCGAATTAGCTACTTGCGTAGTGAATATTAACGGCAAAAGTCGAACTCAACCTGCGGCTCCGCTTGTAGTGCTCGATGGATGCCGCCGCAGTTTATTGCCACAACAGTTTTCTGAATGCGTAGTCGGTTTGAGCGGCAGGCTCGACTTTTCCACTGACAGGTTAATCGCCACTTGTCTTGACCCGAGAGATAGCGTGAGCCAGTTGGACGGGCGTCCTGCACCTACCCCTCCTGTGGAGCTAATTCCACCGCCTTCGCCCCTCAATTGATCACTGTTAACAGTTGACTGTTGACTGTTGACTGTTGACTGTTGACTGTTGACTGTTAACTGTTAACTGTTAACAGTTGACTGTTAACAGTTGACTGTTGACTGTTAACAATCTAAAATCTAAAATCGATTGACTGTTAACAATCTAAAATCTAAAATCTAAAATCTAAAATCGATTGACTGTTGACTGTTGACTGTTAACAATCTCAAATCTAAAATCGATTGACTCTTAACAATCTAAAATCTAAAATCTAAAATCGATTGATTGTTGACTGT
>JAICRN010000067.1 GCA_025937335.1 Microcoleus sp. TY_ISSM_2_bin.22 | reverse complement strand
GGCTGTAACGCAGTATTTCGCAAAAAACCCGGTTTCTGACCACCGGTGCATAAGTTCTAATAATGTTCGACTATGCCCGATGCCCGATGCCCAATTCCCAATTCCCTAAACCTGAGATTTGTGCACCACCACGGGTGTTCCCACCGAGGCCCATTCAAATAGCCATTTAGCGTGATTGACAGCTACATTTGTGCAACCGTGAGTAACGGGATTCCCAAACAAATTGTGCCAGTAAGCGCCGTGAATTGCCATGCCTCCGTCGTAATACATTGTATAAGGAACGTCGGGCAGGTCGTAGTCCGGCCCAGTCATTCTAGTAACGCGGTGTTTGGTTTCAACGGCAAAGGTTCCTGTGCGGGTGGGAGTCGATGATTTGCCGCTGGAAATAATCACCGCGTAAACGGGTGTATTTCCTTCCCAAGCTATTAATCTTTGTCTGGACAAATCTATTTCTATCCAGCGTTCGCTGGATTGCTGCAACAGCATAATTTTATTGGCAATTATGTTGTGCTGTTCGCTGGCAAATGCGGTCATTGAACCGCCGCAGAATGCAGCAAAAGTGAGGGCGCAGCCGGCACAGAAAGTTCCAGCGCGGCGGAAGTAAGTTGAGTTGATAATGCTGTTCATTTCTCACACCTCGTACTATTTTAGATTTTAGGTTATAGATTTTAGATTGGCTTGTCCTACTTTAGATTTTAGATTTGAAATGTTGGATTTGGAAACTGGACTTAACAAGTTGTTAAGTTTTGGGAGAGAGTTCGGGCAATTTGGACGATCGCCCGCCAATCTCGATTTTCCACTAAGTGTTTGGGAAATAAGTCTCCGGCTAAACCAACGGCGATCGCCCCGGCGTCAATAAATACTTTCGCATTTTCCAGCGTCACTCCGCCAGTGGGAATTAAAGGAATGTTTCCCAGGGGGCCTTGCAGGCTTTTCAGGTAAGCCGCGCCTCCCAAAGCCGATATCGGAAACACTTTAACGCAGGTAGCGCCTGCTTGCCACGCGGTCACAATTTCTGTAGGAGAAAAAGCACCGGGGACGATCGGCACTCCGGCGTCAACTGCTGTTTTAATCATCGCTACATCGGTGTGCGGAGTAAACAGAAATTGAGCGCCGCAGTCTATTGCTTGCTGCAACTCTTCTAAGTTTAATAAAGTGCCGGTGCCAATACTAAAAGTAGGGAATTCCGAGCGGAGTTCGGCAATTAATTCAGGCGCTTTGTGGGTATTCCAAGTAATTTCAATAAACTGGATTCCTCCTGCTGCTACCGCTTTTGCCATCTGCGAAGCGAGTTCCTTTTCTGAGGAACGGATGACTGCGATCGCCCGGTGTTTTTTTAGTAGTGTCAACCAAGATTGATGATTCATACAATTTTAGATTTTAGATTTTAGATTTTAGATTTTAGCGTGAGCGCTCAAGCGCAGAATTTTTAATTGGGAACGCTTCCCAATCAGAAACTCATATCATTGTGACTCGCTTATAATTTTAATACAGGTTACTAACTTAGATATATGGCAAATTACAATATGCACGGCGTTCAATTTTTAACTGACAATTTAAGTAAAAAACTGCTGTAATTGTTGACCTCAAAGAATACAGAGATTTTTGGGCGGACGTGCTGGCTGAAGGTGGCGAACCGATCGACTTTCAGTTTTTAGTTGACTCTCAAGGCTAAAAAGTCCCGGTGCTGCTTGACTTCGAGTACCCAGACGAACTCTGGGAGGATGTTGAGGACTGTCTGATTATTGAATATAGAAAAGATGAAAGAAGATTTCCCTGGGAAGAAGTTAAGCGCCAGCTTCAGGAAAAAGGTAGGTTGAATGTCTAATATCAAATCCGGTAGCATCGGAATTATATCGTTTCCGGTTGCACCGAAATTATATAGAGGACACGGCAGTGCCGTGTCCCTACCCGGATTAATTGTAGGGACACGGCAGTGCCGTGTCCTGCCGGGAGCGAGGCCGCATGAACTTAAAAAAATCGGGGAGATTCCAGACAATCCCAGAATCACCCCCATTATTGATTTCAAACTTTAGATTTAATCTAAAATCCAAAATCCAAAATCCAAAATTGATTAGGCGATCGTCGCCATCTTGACATCGCTATTAGCTAACAAATTTTGCAATTCATCCGCATCCACAGTTTCCTTTTCAACTAGCAGATCTGCCAAAGCATTAAGGACGTGGCGGTTGCCGACGAGTACATCTTTAGCGCGGCGGTAAGCTTGCTCTACCAACAAACGCACTTCATCGTCGATCGTGGCTGCGGTTTCTTCCGAGAAATCGCGTTCAGCCATGATATCGCGACCCATGAACATATTGCCTTGTTGGCGACCGAGAGCTACAGGGCCTAGCCGATCGCTCATTCCGAAGCGAGTCACCATTTGCCGCGCTACTCTTGCCACTTGCTGCAAGTCGTTCGACGCCCCGGTTGTTACTTCTTCCTCGCCGAAGACAATCTCTTCAGCAATGCGGCCGCCCAAAGCTACCGCCATTTGATTTTGCAAGTAAGACCGAGAATACAAGCCAGAATCCATCCGATCTTCGCTGGGTGTGAACCAAGTCAAACCGCCAGCGCGGCCGCGGGGGATAATGCTAATTTTCTGCACGGGGTCATAGTCGGGCATCAGCGCGCCGACTAAAGCGTGACCTGCTTCGTGGTAAGCTACTAAGGTTTTGCGCTTTTCGCTCATCACGCGGTCTTTCTTTTCCGGGCCTGCGAGCACGCGGTCGATCGCGTCGTTGACTTCATCCATCGAGACTTCGGTCAAGTTGCGGCGGGCGGCTAAAATTGCTGCTTCGTTGAGTAGGTTGGACAAATCCGCACCTGTGAAACCGGGCGTCCGGCGGGCGATTTTTTCCAAGTCCACGTCTTTCGACAAAGTTTTGCCGCGGGCGTGAACGTTGAGAATTTCTAGGCGGCCTCCGAAGTCGGGGCGATCGACTACAACTTGGCGATCGAAGCGACCCGGACGCAGCAGCGCCGCATCGAGCACATCGGGGCGGTTCGTGGCAGCAATCAAAATGATGCCAGTATTGCCCTCAAAGCCGTCCATTTCGGTCAGCAACTGGTTCAGGGTTTGTTCCCGTTCGTCGTTACCACCGCCCAAACCAGCGCCCCGCTGGCGGCCTACGGCGTCAATTTCATCGATAAATACGATACAGGGAGCGTTAGATTTAGCTTGTTCAAACAAGTCGCGGACGCGGGAAGCACCGACACCCACGAACATTTCCACAAATTCTGAACCGGAAATCGAGAAGAAGGGAACGCCTGCTTCTCCAGCCACTGCTTTTGCCAGCAGGGTTTTGCCTGTTCCGGGAGGGCCCACCAGCAGCACGCCTTTGGGGATTTTTGCTCCGACTGCGGTGAAGCGGTCTGCATTTTTCAGGAAGTCCACGACTTCTGCGAGCTCTAGCTTGGCTTGTTCGATGCCGGCCACGTCGCCGAAAGTCACCTGAGTTTGTGGCTCCATTTGGACTCTAGCTTTGGATTTGCCGAAGTTCATGGCTTGGTTGCCGGGCCCGTTTTGGGCGCGCCGCACCAGGAAAAACAGTCCCACCAAAAGCAGAATCGGGAAAAACAGGCTGCTGAGGGCTTTTACCCAGAAACCTTCGTCGCTTTGCGGTAGAACAGAAATGTCTACGTTATTTTTGGTCAGGATGTTGATCAGTTCTGGGTCGTTCGGCAGGTTGACGATCACTTTGTTGCCGTCCTGGGCTGTGACCAGGGCTTTACTGCGATCGGAACTGATATTTATTTTGTCTACTCTCTTGCCTTCGACTTCCTGAATGAATTGACTGTACTTCCAAACTTCGCGGCTTGGGGGCTGTTTGTCAAAAAAAGCCGTTGCTAAGGCAATGACTACAATAGCCAGCAGTGCGTACAGGCCAGCGTTTCTCCACCGTTTATTCACCGAGGTCGATCCTCCTAATTTTTAGTCCCTGCGATTTGGGAATTTTTAATTATGTTCATCAATCTTAACGTAATTGTAACTTGTTTGCGGCCGGCAAGTATTGTGTGAAGGAATAACGGAGTTTAGTTGTCTGTCCGAGAGAGCGCTGGGCTGGGCTGGGCAACGGCCGGAGGCTGAGGATATTAGGAGGATGGACAGAACTCTCAGCCGACGATCGCCCTCCGGCTTCCCAAGAGTGCGCTTGTGCGCTAGATTTAACTGGCGATCGAAGTGGCGATCGAATTTTCCAATCTCGGCGGGTTAGACCTAAAACCTTAATTTGTCAAGACACAGGTAAAAAATTTATGAAGACCAGCTAAATCTTTCTGGTTTGGCGATCGATACAACTGAATAACTGATATGTTGCACCATTGGCGATCGGGTTTTAAAGAGCGGGCGCGGGCGGGACGCTCACCCCACAACAAGCTTGATATCTTCTTGTGTAACAGGCATCCTTGATATCTTCTCGCTTCAGTTGCCCGACAGCCTGCGCGAGCGAGAATGTTGCAAAATATCAGATATAACGTATGTATGCTCGTAAACTTTCTCGTGCCAAGATAGATAAGACCAAAATAAAAATCGATTTTTTTTCAAATCAATCCTTGAAAAAATGATTAACACAAAACCATCAGTCAGTATCGGAATGCCAGTTTATAACGGTGAAATCTACATTCGGCAAGCCCTAAACTCCCTGCTGGCACAAGACTATCCCAATTTTGAACTAATTATTTCCGACAACGCCTCTACAGACCAAACTCAAGACATATGTCAGGAATACGCAGCCAATTATCCTCAAATTCGCTATTTCCGAAATGCCGAAAACCTCGGTTCTAGCAAAAATTTTAACCGAGTTTTTGAATTGGCGATCGGTGAATACTTTATGTGGGCTGCCCATGACGATTTGTGGCATCCGAGTTACATTAGCAAATGCGTTGCCAAACTCCAAGAACACCCCCAAGCCGTCATGTGTTGCAGCGAAGTTGCATTCATCGATGAAGAAGGAAATATAAATCCCGACTGGAATCATTACACAAATCGAGAAACCCTCGGCATGGAAGTTAGCGAGCGAGTATTTACACTCGTTAACAAGCTAACTTGGATTGAAGTGTACAGCCTGATTCGCAGCAGTGCTCTCAAACAAACAAACAGGGTGAGTTCCAGCTATGGAGCCGATGTTATTTTAGAGTTAGAACTATTTATTTTAGGTGAAACAGTCAAAATTCCCGAAGTTTTATTTAGCTACCGGATTCCCCGCAAAGTAGCTAAAACTTCCTACGATTTAATGGTGAGTCTCAATCCAGAGGGAGCCGACAAGCAGCGCCGAGATTATCACTTATCATTAGCCAAAGAATTGTTAAAAGTTGTGCAGAACTCCGGCTTAGACGAGAAATTGAAAAAGTCGATATGCACTGACTATATCGCAACTGTTAGCGAAAGTCAGGAATGGTTAGAAATTATTGCTAGAGAACAGTTATTGCCGTTCCAGAACCCCGCCATTATCCAACAAGTTAGATTATTTGTCAGAAATCAACTGCAAGAACAATTTGGAAGGAGTAACTTGATGACAACCAGCAGACTGTGCATTTATCGAGACTTTTTAACCGATTATTATCGGCATTGGATTGCCCAAATGAAAGAGGAGTTTACTCCTGCACGCAAACAGTGGGAATTCGTGGCAATTGTCCAAGCTTTGCACGAACGGGGCTTGCTGTGCAGCGGTAAAAAAGGTTTAGGATTTGCTGTCGGAAATGAGCCGTTACCGTCTTTATTTGCTTCCTTTGGCTGCGAGATTGTGGCGACAGATCAAGGTTTGAATCCTGTTAGCCAAAAACAGTGGGGCGAGACAGACCAACTTTGTAAAGGTAAAGAAGCTCTTAATAAGAAGGGCATTTGTCCACCCGAACAATTTGAGAAATTAGTTGAATTTCGGGAAGTAGATATGAACTTCATTCCTGAAGATTTGAGGCTAGGAAAGTTTGACTTTATTTGGTCGTCTTGTGCTTTTGAACACATAGGATCGATCGAGAAAGGGCTGCAATTTGTCCAAAATGCTATGGATTGTTTAAAAAGCGGCGGAGTTGCTTTTCACACGACAGAATTTAATTGTACGTCCAATGCAGGGACGCTAGATTTACCGAATTTAGTGTTTTACAGGCTTCAAGATATCGATCGACTAATTAAAGAATTAGAGAAAAAAGGACACTGGGTAGAGCCCGTCAGCTATGAAATTGGCAGCGATGAACCAGATTTAAAAGTAGCAAGAGCACCTTATACAGAACCGCATTTAAAATTGGAAATGGGCGGTTATGTGGCAACCTCTCTGTTGCTGATAGTCCACAAACCGCAGGAAATATATGCAGAATCTTACCCGCCAGTCTATGCGGATGGGGAAAAACAGCAGGAGTTTATCAAGATTTTTTATGACATATCCGTACTGGGATACGGACACTACGAGTCGCGTTCTCGAACCGGTGTTGCCCGAGTCATAGAGAATATCGCCTCGGGTTTAATTGACTCGAAACAGTTCGATTTATCTTTTTGCGCTACTCATTCTTGGTACGCCGTGAAAACTTGCCTGGATTACTTGCAGACTCAGCCAAGTTTTCGGGGGATACCTTTGGCTCACTCCAGCTTTTTCAGAAATTTTGAAAGTAAATTAATCGAGCTTTACAATATGCTAGAAAACCGGGAAAAAATCTTCCCGGAACACAGCCAAGAACCCCAATCCAAACTGTTAACAGACAACTTAAAAAAATACCTTTCAAATTCTATCGACCTTTCAAAGCAGCGCAGCCATTTAATCGACCAGGAGAGCTTGAGCGAAGCCGATATTTTCCACGCGACCTTCTATCACATTCCACACCAAGCACGCGAGTGCAAAAAGCTCAAAAAATTTGCCACTGTTTACGATTTGATTCCTATCGTATTGTCGCAGTTCTTTATCGGTAAAAATGATGCCGACTACCAGAGAATGCAGGCATCTTTAAACAGCTTAACGGCAGAGGATTACATTCTCTGCATATCTCAAGCCACCAAAAACGATTTGCTAAATCACGTCAAACTCAACCCGGAAAGAGTGTTTGTAACTCATCTAGCGGCAAATACCGCTTTATTTTACCGCTGCAATGATGCGGAAAATATTGCCTCTGTCAAGCATAAATACGGCATTCCCGACGCACCGTATATCTTGGGTGTCAGCACATTAGAACCTCGAAAAAACCTCGAACACGTCATCCGCTGCTTCGCTAAAGTCGTGAAGCAACAAGGTATCAAAGACCTCAATTTAGTTTTAGTCGGGGCTAAAGGTTGGGAGTACGAAAAAATCTTTCAAGAAATTGCTAACTTCGGTCTCTCAAAAGACCGTATCATTATAACTGGCTATGTAGCCGATGAAGATTTAGCCGCCATCTACAGCGGTGCGATGGTTTTTATTTACCCGTCGCTGTATGAAGGTTTCGGTTTGCCGCCTTTAGAAGCAATGCAGTGCGGGATTCCTGTCATCACCTCGAATAATTCATCGCTTCCGGAAGTAGTCGGCGATGCTGGAATTATGCTCAATGCGGCAGATGCTGACGGACTTTGCCACAGCATTCTCAAACTGTACAGTACACCTGCTTTGCGGCAAGAAATGTCTTTAAAGTCGCTAGCACAAGCGAAAAAGTTTAGCTGGGAAAGGTGCACTCAGGAGACAATTGCTGCTTACAAAAAAGCTTTGTCTGGTTGAGAAATCCCTGCAGGTTGACTGCGTAATTCCTGTCTGTCATTCGCAAGTGTTGCGAAGAATCTCAAACCCTTTTACCACCGCCCGCTTAGTGCGTAAGTCCTGTAAGTGTAGGAAGCGAGTTAACCGAGTATGTCAATTGCACGGGAGCATCAAATTAAAGTTATTTACGATATCTCTGTCCTCGGACAGGGACACCTGCACCAGCGTGCTAGAACCGGCATTTTTAGAGTAGTTGAAAGTATTGCTGAGAATTTGGCAAACTCGAAAGAATGCGATTTGTTATTTTGTGTCAGTCAGTATTTGCATTTGTTGGATGCGAGTTTAGATTATCTGGAAACTAATCCAAAATTAGCGGGTATTCCCCTGCTGCATTCGAGCTTTGCCAGGGTTTTTTACAGGCAGCTACTCGATGTTTACAATATGCTGGGTCTTCAAATCCAAGCAAATGATGCGGGCAATGCTGTCGCGGAAAAAGCTGTTTTCGACCATTTGAAGAACAATTTACAAAATGCCGTTCAAATCATGGGCGGTTCCTTTGTTCCGGTAGATGCTAATAATTTAGAGTCAGCAGATATTTTTCACTCGCCCTACGATGAAATCCCTGTTTCGGCAAAGCAAACAAGTAAAACTCAGATTTTTTTGACTATCTATGACTTGATTCCTGTTTTGTACCCGCAGTTTTTGCTGAGCGAGCAAATCCCTTTACTTTACAAAAAAACCTTAGCAAGCATCTCTCAAAAGGATTGGGTGATTTGCATATCGCATTCTACTAAGAACGACCTTTGCAATTATCTCAAGATAGACGCTTCGAGAGTTTTCGTCACGCATCTCGCTGCGGAACCGACGGTATTCTACCCCTGCCGCGATACGGAAAAACTTGCTTCGACTCGCCGCAAATACGGCATTCCAGATGCTCCTTATATTTTGAGTTTGGGTACATTGGAACCTCGAAAAAATCTCGATGGTGCGATCCGCAGTTTTGCTAAACTAATTGAGGAACAAAAGATTAAAGATTTATATCTGGTGTTAGTGGGTACTCCGGGATGGAAATACGATAAAATTATGGCAGAAGTTTCTCAGCAAAATTTTCTAAAAGAGCGGATAATTTTTACAGGATACGTCCCTGAATCGGATTTGGCAGCGCTTTACAGCAGTGCTTTAGCATTTGTCTATCCGTCGTTTTATGAAGGTTTTGGTTTGCCGCCTCTCGAAGCGATGCAGTGCGGAGTACCGGTGATTACCTCAAATACATCTTCGCTTCCCGAAGTAGTTGGGGAAGCGGGAATTATGGTAGATCCAAAAGATACCGACGCGCTTTGTCATAGTATGCTGGAAATCTACAACAAATCATCGCTGCGAGAAAGTATGTCTTTAAAATCCTTGGCACAAGCTAAACTTTTTAGCTGGCAAAGGTGCACTCAAGAAACTCTCGCTGCTTATCGAACTGCTTTATCGTAATTTTACAGGAAACTCACCAATCATGAAAATAGTTATTGACGGGATATTTTTTCAAAGCCAGCAAAGAAGCGGGATTGCTCGCGTTTGGGAGTCTTTGATGGCAGAATGGGTAAAAGATGGTTTTGCTCAGAATATAGTTATGTTGGATCGCGCGGGTACAATGCCGAAGATTGCGGGGATTGAACATCGCTCGATTCCGGTTTACGATTACAACAACACTGATGCTGACAGACAAATGTTGCAGCAAATGTGCGATCGAGAAAATGCAGATTTATTTGTTTCTACCTACTATACAACACCGCTTTCGACGCGATCGGCATTTGTCGCCTACGATATGATACCCGAAGTTACGGGAGGCGACCTCAATAATCCCATGTGGCGAGAAAAACATCATGCTATCCGCCAAGCATCTTCCTACATCGCCATTTCCCAAAACACGGCCCGCGACTTAGTAAAGTTTTTCCCCGAAATATCTCCCGCATCAATTACTGTCGCTCACTGCGGCATTCAAAAACATTTTTATCCTTCTAGTTTACCAGAAATAGAAGCATTTAAAACTGCACACCGGATTGATAAACCCTACTTTTTAATAGTGGGAGAACGTTTGGGATTCAACGGTTATAAAAATACGATCGCTTTTTTTCAAGCTTTATCGAGACTCAGCAGCAAGTCGGGATTTGATGTTGTTTGTACTAGCGGTCAACCTTCGCTAGAACCTACATTACAACCGTACACTGCTGGTTTAAACGTCCACCTGCTGTATTTGGGCGACGCTGAATTAAGAGCGGCTTACTCGGGTGCGATCGCCCTGATATTTCCATCGAGGTATGAAGGTTTCGGACTGCCAATATTGGAAGCAATGACTTGCGGTTGTCCCGCCGTCACTTGTCCCAACAGCTCGATTCCAGAAGTAGCAGGCGAAGCAGTATTATATGTAGGTGAAAATGATGTTAATGCACTGGCAAATGCGTTGCTGGACGTACAGAAGCCAGATATTCGCAACTCGTTAATTGCTGCCGGACTTGGACAATCCCGCAAATTTACTTGGTCAAAGATGGCAAAAACAGTTAGTTCAGCGTTGATTCAAGCCTGCGGCAGCCAACAGCAAATCCCGGCTAAATCGCCGGAATCTCCAATCTTATTGTCAAGCGTTATCGAGGAATACAAAAAAAATCCGACTGATTTATCTGCACTAGCAAATGTCCGCCAAGCTCGAAAACAAATTGCTGCTATCTGGCTTAATTTACCAGCAGAACAAGTTGCAAGTGCCTTTGCAGGCGATGCAGGCAAACAGCACCAAGCGCTGCTTGCTAGCGAGATTAGAGATGAAGCGCTAACCGATACAGAAGAGACTTTGGTGAGCGAATTAGCCGCCAATGTGGCGAAAGGATTTAACGAGCCAAAAGCCATCAATTACCTGCTCGCAGCCATGCTGTACCGTCGGGCCCACCAATTGCCGGTCAAGTACGATCGCGCTACAGTGCCTAATTGGTTCGCCAACGAATATATCAAATTCATGTTTACTTGTCCGAACATATTTCAAACCCGAGGAGAAGCAGAGAGTTACTATCAATTTACCCAAGGATGGATTGATTACTTACATACTAATTTGTTTAAAAATGCAGATTCGCCACTTTGGCAGAATATTGCTTTGTTGTTCGCGCAAATTGCTAACTTTATCCCGCTTTATTTTACCAAGGCAAACCTGCGCGATATTTACACCAAACGGGCGGAAATTATCGAGTTTGCACTCAAAAATCGCGGCAGTTCAATTGATTGTATCTTCCCGGCGCGATCGCCAAATCGGACAAAAATCCGCCTCGGCATCATCAGCGACCATTTCGCGCCGCAAACCGAAACCTTCGCTACCATCCCGGTTTTCGAGCATTTAAACCGCAACGAGTTCGAGATTTACCTGTACGCGCTCAACACCAGCGGCCACCAATTAGAACAATACTGTCAAAGTCGCGCTGACAAACTGGTTGCACTTCCAAAAGACTTTGCATCGCAAGTGCAAACAATCCGCGCCGACGACTTAGATATCCTATTTTTCGGTACGAATTTAACAGCTATCAATAAACCAGTTGGATCGCTAGCAATGCACCGTTTAGCCAGGGTACAAACTACATCTTTCTGTTCCCCGACAACTACCGGCATCCGCCACATGGATTACTACATCGCAGGTCAATTTACCGCGCCGGATGCTAGTTATGAAGAACAATATCGCGAACAGTTGGCTGTGATCGAAGGCAGCGGTTTTTGTTTCAAATACGCAACCGAATCGGAAGTAGCTACAGTCAAACCTACCCGCCAAAGTCTGGGAATTTCCGACAATACAACAGTTTTTATCTCCGGCGCAAACTTCTATAAAATTTTGCCGGAATTGAGAGAGAGTTGGGTAAAGATTCTAGCTGCTGTACCCGATTCCATCTTGGTTTTATATCCCTTCGGGCCGGCTTGGACTCGCACTTATCCAGCCACACCTTTTGTTAACAATATGAACGCTGTCTGCGCTCAATACGGCGTGAATAACAACCGCTTGCGGTTCGTAAAACAACTGCCAAGCCGCGCGGATGTCAAAGAATTTTTGCAGCTAGCAGATGTTTATCTCGATTCCTATCCTTACGCTGGGGCAACATCGTTAATAGATCCTTTGCAAGTAGGATTGCCGGTGGTGGTTGTAGAAGGAAATGCTTTGCGGTTCCGCCAAGGTTCGGCGATGCTGCGGGAACTGCAAATGTCTGATTTAATTGCGTATGACGAAGCATCTTACATTCAGCTAGCTGTTACCCTCGGCACTAACCAGCAATTGCGGCAGCAAAAACGGCAGCAAATTCAGGAAAAAATGCAAGGCAATCCGCGCTGTTTTGACAGTGTTGCATACTCTGGGGCGATCGGCAAATTATTCCAAGAACTCTTTGGCAAATGGCAAACCAGCCACCTGGAAGTATCCCGCAGCTTACAAGATACAACTCCCGAACCGACAGATTTTTTCGATCGCCTCTCGAATGCCGTCAAGCTTTACCAAAGAAACTCATCAAACATCTCAGCAATATCCGAACTGCGTCAAATCCGCAAACAAATCGCTGATTTTTGGCTGAACATTCCCGCCGAAAACCTCGAAACTTCCTACAAAACCGACCCCGGCAAAAGCTATCAAATAATGCTTTCCAGTGGCTTCCAACGTCAACCGATGATGGAAAGCGAACAAATATTTTTGCACCAATTAACGCAGATTAGCAAAGGATTAGTACACCCCAAAGCTGTCAACGCCTTGCTGGCGGCAATGCTCTATTTCCCACCGGGAACCATGCGAATTCCCGACGCTCGCAACCGTTTGCCGCACTGGTTAATTGGCGATTACGAACAATTTTTTGAGACTGATGCCACCGTCAAGTCTGAGTCAAGTTCTGACTTGTTAGCTCAATACATTCAATCCCCGCAATTTGCGAATCAACTGTTAGGATGCATCAATCTTTACCGCATCGATCCGTCTGACGAATCGGTAGTTTTGGAACTCCGGCAAATCCGAAAGCAACTGGCTGATTTTTGGCTGACTGTTCCCTCCGAACAATTGAAAACTGTTTACAAAGGAGAAGTTCGCAAGGGATATCAAGCACTACTTAGCTGCGGCTTGCAAGCAGAAGCAATGACTGAAGCCGAACAAAAATTTTTGCAGCAATTGACCGAACTTAGCAAAGGGTTGGTGCATCCTCAAGCTATTAATGGTCTGCTGGGGGCGATGCTGTATTTTGTGCCGGGAAAAATGCGGGTTCCCGATGCTCGCACCCGCTTGCCGCAGTGGTTGCTTGAAGATTACGAAAAAGTGTTTGAGAGCGCATTGGAGCCAACAGAACAACCACTTGTCAAACAAGATTATCTGCCGCAGTTTCTCAATCAATTAACTGCTGCCGTCAATCTTTATGAAATTGACCCGACGGCTGAATTGGTAATAGCAGATTTGCGCCAAATTCGCAAGCAAATTGCCGATTTGTGGCTGAGCGTTTCCGGCGAACAAGTAGAAGTTTTGTACCGGAGCGATTTTGGCAAGGGTTACAAAGCAATGCTGGGCAGCGGGTTTATTAACGAGCCACTGAATGAGAGCGATCGCGAGTTTTTCAACTCGTTGGTTGTTGAGTTGAGTAAAGGGTTTGGAACGCCTAAAGCTGTGAATAATTTGTTGGCGGCGATGCTGTATTGTCGCCGAGGACAGTTGCGGGTACAGGATGCGAATACTTGTTTGCCTCCGTGGTTGTTGGCGGATTACGAGCAGTTGGTTGGGGGTGCGGTTAAGGTGGCTGTGGGGTGAAAAAGGGCACACTTTTTGAGATTTGGGATTAGTTGCTAATCTCAAATCTCAAGATTGAAACGATATCAAATCCGGTTGGTTGTAGATGATATTTGTAGGGACACGGCATTGCCGTATCAGTAGGAGGAGACGGCAGTGCCGTTTCCCTACGAGGATATTCATCTCATTGTCCCGTCAATGACACGGCAGTGCCGTGTCCCTACGGGGATATTACTATTATTAAAAACGGCAATTTAATTCAACACGAGTTCTGGCTGCTGAGTCTCAAACAAAGGACGAGTT
>JAICRN010000283.1 GCA_025937335.1 Microcoleus sp. TY_ISSM_2_bin.22 | reverse complement strand
TTTTTGAGATGGTTGTTTTTAGACGGAACTTCCCCCGCACGCGAGGGAAGTTCCGCTTAAATATTCAGTCCTGGACGCATCAAAATCAAAAAGATCGGTTTTTTTGGGGTGTTTGGATCGGTAATGAGTACGATCGGAAAAACCCCGGTTTCTGGCTCGCAGAAAATCTAATAAACTGAGTTTTTTTTTTGTTTGGATCGGTAATGAGTACGATCGGAAAAACCAGGTTTCTGGCTAGCCAACTTACTTTTTAGTTACCAAAACCCAATCGTCTGCTGTTTTCACAATCTCAGCATTCTGCAAACCTAAATGTTTGAGAACTGGTTTTTCTAACAGAAAATAAGGTTGAGGAAGAGTTTGCCATTTCTGTTTGAGTGTCGGCGCGTCGGCGACCATAACTTGGCGGTTGCTGTAGAAATTCAGCGAGGGACGCGGTAAACGGTGAGAGGTAAAAACCTCCTGACCGGCCGGAGTTCCTGTGCGGACAATTTCGGCGATCGGCTTAACTGGATAATCCTCTGCCAGTTCCCAAACCCAGTTATCCGAAGCGACCAATACCAACAGCGTCAGGTAAGTTCCCCAAATTAAAACTAATATAAACTGCCGGTCTTTGCGGTGCAGCAAGACGGCAGCCATTGTCATTGTCAAAGCTACAAACATCAGCATTAACTGCAAATCTCGCTCGGGGGACAAATTGCGCCCCCCCAGTGGCAATCCTGGCCCGAAATACAGGAAACCGGCGACAGCAACTACAGCCAGTATTGCCAAAATCGCGGGATGAGGCAAAAAAGAAATAGCATCAAAATGTTCTTCCGCTTCATCTTTGACCGGCTCAGGTGGCACCGACAGTTGCTCCCAAACTTCAGCGAGATAACTGCCAACGGCTAGAGCAAAAGCTGGATAAACTGGCAAAACATACCAAGGTAATTTAGTATTCATCACAGAAATAGCCAGCAGATATACTCCAGTCCAAACCAACACTAATTTTGGCCCGGGAAAATTGCGATTTTCCCAACTAAAATACAGCCCTTGTAGATAAAATAACTGCCAGGGCCAAGCTGATTCTAAAATTTCTAAAAGATAATACCAAGGCGGGCCTTTGTGATTGCCCACAGGTTCCCAAATGCGACGGAAAGATTGGCTAACTAAATTAGCGTTGATAAAATCTTGGCCGTAATGCAGCCACTGGGCAAAATACCAAGCAGCTACGGGGAAAGTTCCGATCGCCAATCCGCCCCAAAGATACCCAGAAGTGAGGAGTCGCGGTGTATCCCAAACCAGGAACAAAAAGCCGATCGCCCCCAGCAGCAGCCCCAACATGACGCCTTTGGTCAGGCAAATGAGTCCGAACCCAATCCCCGCCCCCAAAGCGTAGCGCAAGTCGCGGCGCGATCGCAGCAAACACCACACTGCTGCGAGCAAAAAAAACAAAACTGCCCCGTCCAACATCGCCAAACGTCCGTGCCGCACTATCGGTAGCAGCGTCAGATAGACGAAGGCCGAAAAAATGGAGCTCGAACGCTGCGGAAACAACTCCCTCCCAATCGCGTAAAGCAGGGGCACTGAAGCGGCTGTCAGCATCGCCGGTACCAACCTCGCGGTCAATTCGCTGACGCCACCGGCGGCAAAACACAGCCCCATCAGCCAGTGTACCAGCGGTGGCTTGTTCAAATAAGGCATTGAGCCGATCGTCGGATACAGCCAATTTAAGTTGCCTCGCCAAATTTCGCGGCTGACCTGCGCTGCAATGCCTTCATCCCAATCCCGCAAAGCCACGCCACCCAGATTCAGCCCGAAAATCAGCACTGCAGCCAACAAAAAAGCCAGCATCCACAGTCTGTCTGTAAAGCTGTCATTCCAGCGATTTTTCGGTTTGCTGCCCAGGGATGGAAAGATTTCTGACATAAGTTAAGAGAGTTTTGAGCGTCCCAAACTGAAGGTAAACTTAGATAGCAGTTATTTGCGACTAGGAAAATACCATGAACTTGCCTGTAATTATAGATATTATCATTGGTTTAGTATTTATCTACCTGACTTTAAGCTTGCTAGCTTCGGAAATTCAGGAACTGATTGCTACTGTTTTGCAGTGGCGGGCGGAACATTTAAAGAAGTCGATCGAAGTGCTGATTTCTGGCGGTAGTGAAGGCATGAAAGATCCGGTACAAATTCAACGAGTCGGACAGTTGGCTAATTCGATTTACACCAATCCGATTATCAAGGATTTAAATCAGGGAGCTAAAGGAATTTTAGCAGAGGGAGTCCGCTCTGTTACGCACCGCATGGGGGATTTTTACCGCCTAGTTACTGGCACTAAAAATGTTTTCGGCAATAAATCAAGCGGGCCTTCGTATATTCCAGTAGAGTGTTTTTCTGCTAGCCTTTTAGATACTTTAAAGATTTATAGTCTGATGGCTTCGATCTCTAAAAGCCGATTGGAAAGATTTAAAAACTTACAGTTGGCACAAATTAAAGTGATTGGAGAGGGTCTGAATCTGCCGGAGTCAACTCAACCGATTATCGAGCAAGAATTAGGTTGGCTGACGGCGGAGTTTAATCGAGTGGTTGAAGATTATAAAAACGATTTGGGAAGTTTGAACAACAGCTTGGATCGGATGTCGGAAAAGTTAGGATTTTATATTAAGGATTCTCAGGTTTACCTGCCGGAAACCGAGCTAGGAGGTAGAGAATTTCAGAGGCAGATGGCATTTGTTAAGGCTACTTTTGATAGCAAAGTTGAACGGGAGGCGCTGCGCTCGCAATTGCAACCGAGTTTGAGCAATTTGTTAAATACTGTTAGGAAATTTAGGACAAGTCAGGATACGAGAGCACAAATTAGGGAGGAGCAAGAAGACAGTCAGATTTACCAACAAATTCAAGAAACCTTAGACAATATGCCAGAATCTTTGAAACGCAGCCTTTATATTTTAGCGCAGCGCGCTGAACAAGGCGGCGGAGATACTCAAGAGCAGTTGCAGCGGTTTCAGCAAGAAATTGAAATTTGGTTTGACCAATCGATGCAGCGTGCTTCTGGCGTTTACAAGCGGAATTCCCGAGGGGTAGCGATTTTGCTCGGAACTGCGATCGCTGTCGCTGCTAATGCTGATAGCATTAATATTATTAATCGGTTGTCGAAGGATTCGATGCTGCGATCGACTATTAATTTGTACGCTCAGCAGTTGGTGGAAAAAAATGCTAATGCTAAATTAGATAATTTAACAAGTCTGAGAAAAGTTCAAAAAGATGTAGATATAGCTTTGGATAATGTAGCTTTGCCTTTTGGATGGAGCGAACCGAACAGGTTAAAAATAGATGCGCGGGGCAATTTATTGTTGCCGGCTTTGATGGCAAAATTATTTGGTTGGATATTGAGCGGCATAGCTATTTCTATGGGGTCTGGTTTTTGGTTCGATGCGCTCAACAAGGTTATTAATATTCGCAATGTAGGGAAGAAACCGCCATCTTCCACAGAATCTTGAGCTGTGGAGTTTCCCCGCCAATCAACTGACTGTCATACCATTTTAGATTTTATATTTTAGATTAAAGAATTGGCAATGACTGATAAATATCGAGGTTTGAAGCACCCGCCTACAGTTGGATTCTTTTTTGAAAGTGGTGTCACGGATAGGATAGAGGATCGCTCGGTAATTGCGGGTGTGCCGGTAGTAAGTGAAAACACGTAGAATATAAAATCCGTGCGATCGCGGATGGCAGTGCAGGCAAAATAGGCCAAACTGATAGGTAGGTTAAATAAGAATTAGCGAAATAAACAAGGTCAACGGCAGTTTCTGAGGATCTGACTTCAGGGGTGTATCTACCGCTAAACACCCTTTTGGAGGACAGAAAATGTTCACTTCTATGACGCTAACCAATCCCGCCTCGGAATACCGCAATCCCCCATCCAACAGCTTTGTATTCTATGACCAAGAATTTCTTGATGGTACCCGCCACGTGATTTATCCGTGGAATCAATCCAAAATCTCAAATCTAAAATCCTCAAGCCCCCGAATTTGTCCGTGGGGTCAATCCAAAATCCTTGCATCTCAAATCTAAAATCGAATGACTCCAGTCTCCATGAGAGTGGATATTTTGTCTCGCAGATTTTGGCTGGTGAAGAAGTAATTTTAGTCCACTCCAACTCTCAAGGCATCCAGCAAATTACCTCGGCACTTCAAACATATGCCTCTATCCTGAGAGAGATTGACAAAGTTCGCACAATTTCTAATACTAGGTCGGGAAAAGGGCAATTAGGCTCTGTTATCCTCAGTTCAGATTATCTCGAACCATACAAAAGTCAATTGCCACAATGGCACAGTTCCCTGAATAAAAAAAGCGGACTTGCTTCCTGTTATGCCGATCGAAATAGTGACACACTCGGCAACGGCTGCAGGCGCGATCGACTGTTTGGTAATTAAGGAGACCGATTCAATTGAGGGTGTATAGCGTGCTGAGGGAGACTGGTGTGAATCTAATTGTCATGAGGGGACGCAGGGGCGATCCAAGTCAACGATTTGATTTGACTCAATCTGCAATCAGATTGACTCCCGCTGAAGAATTCTAATCACGTTTGTAGTGACGATAGCCGTCCTCAAAGTGCCTGCGCCAGCCTACAAAAAACGTGGTTCCCAGCGATTAACCTCCTCTTAATATCAGACAGTTTTGAGTCTTAGCAAATGCGACCAAATCCATTAGTATCAGTATTTTTGTATGTAGAAAATATAGGTTTTTCCCAGCATATATAATTATTTTTAATGTGTATAATTCTGTTTGCTATTAAATGAAAGATAGGTAAGGCTACCGTAGTAGCGTGTGTATATATGTAAAATATCACATTCAAATGAAAACGACTAAATATAATTTTAAATTGTTACTTATGGGGGAATGACCTCCAGGATTTCCTGATTTTAAATTAGGGCTACCGTCAGAGCCAAAAAAAGCTGAAAAGCTGCGGACGATAGAATCAGGATTTATGAGAATATTTCCGGTAAATTTTGTGCTATATTCCCAGCGGTAGCCGTAAAAAAAATCCGTCTCTACCAGCAACAACAGGTAAATCAGGATAAAAACCATATAAAAAAAATCTTTTTTTAATGTTGCACTTTTTGCAAATAGGGTGGTAAGATATAATCAAATAAGCCTGATGAGATTACTCCGGGGTGTATCTACCAGTAATGCCCTTAATGGAGTATCCAATATGACTTCTACGTTCGCTCAAGTTAACTCACAATCTTCTTTTGAAAAATTGCCACTGCGCTTAGTCTTCATTGACTCCGGCGTGGAAGATTACGAGTCAATTGCAGCGGGAGTGCTGCCGGGACAGCAGGTAGTAATACTCGATAGCGCCAAAAACGGCATCGAACAAATCACCTCTGAAATTGAAAAATACGCCTCTACTAAGGGGGCGATAGACTCGGTTCACATTATTTCTCACGGTAATTCGGGGAGCCTACAACTCGGCAATACTGCTCTGGGTTCAGATAACATAGAGCAATACAAAAGCCAGTTAGAAAAGTGGCAAACTTCACTAGCCCCACAAGCAGATATCATGCTGTACGGCTGCGATGTAGCCTCCGGTACAGGTGTTAATTTCGTCGATCGCTTCAGTCAATTAACCGGGGCTGACGTTGCCGCCTCCACCAACATAACCGGCAGCGACGGCGACTGGAATTTAGAATTTGCTAAGGGCCAAATTGAATCTTCCTTAGCCTTGCAAGCCGAGGCTATGGCAAGTTACCAAGGTAATTTAGCTACTATCGTAGTAACCAACAATAGCGATAGCGGCCCCGGTTCATTAAGGGCTGCGATCGCCAGCGCTGTTGCCGGCGATACAATTACCTTCGCTCCAGGTTTAGCCAGCCAAACTATTACTCTCACCAGCGGCCAACTCGATATTCCCGCTGGCAAAAATATCACCATTGACGGTGCCGCCGCACCCGGTTTAACCATCAGTGGCAACAACGCATCCCGCGCCTTTTTTGTCAATGCCAACGTTGATATCGCCACCAGCTTTGCCGTCAAAAACCTCGCTATTGTTAACGGCAAAACGACTGATAACGGAGGTGCGATCGGTACAACTGACGAAGTAGCGATGACCGTAGAAAACGTTCAGTTTACCAACAACGTTGCTGATAAAGGTGGCGGTGCAATCTTCAGCGGCTGGAACAACACCCTGACCGTGACTGGCAGTAAATTCACGGGAAATATCGCCACTGCAACTAACGATGAACGCGGCGCTGGCGGTATTGCTTTTGTAAGTAATAAAAACCTCACCGTTGTTAACAGCGATTTCACCAATAACTTAGGAATTAATGGTGGGGCAATTAACAGCCTAAACGGCAAGTTAACAGTTGAAAACTCGCGATTCATCGGCAACGATACCACCGCAGGCCAGTTCGCCCCAAACGATCCCAACGGCAATTCTTTTTTAAGGGGTTTCGGCGGGGCAATTTACACAGATCGCGCCAGTTCTATTGACGAGCCTTCCGGCACAATTAAAATCAGCAAAAGCGTATTTGAAGGCAACAAAGGCCGGGGCGAAGGCGGAGCAGCTTACTTGTACACCGGCACCCAAGACAGCGTAACTGTTGAAGATAGCACCTTCCAAAACAACGAAATTCTGGCGCTTCCCGGCGGCAACGACGGAATTGGTGGCGGTTTGGTGCAAATGAACAACGGCGCAAACCAGGGATTTACCATCTCGAATACCACATTTGCGGGCAATAAAGCCCCCGCTCAAGGTGGCGGCATTTGGGTCAAAGATGCGACTACCACGATTACTAACAGCACCTTTTCTGGCAACTCTGTTCCTACTACTGCTGCTGATGGTTATGGGAATGTCGGCGGCGGCATCCTGCTTGACAATGCGCCAACGACGATCGTCAATACCACGATTGCCGACAATTACGCCGGCTGGGTTGGCGGAGGTATTTCGGCTAATAACAGCACCGTCAGCGTCAAAAACACCGTTTTTTCTAACAACACATCCGGCAATCCCTTTAACATTCAGCAACACACAAACCAGGAATTCACAGACCAAGGAGGCAATTTTCAGTGGCCTGTCAAAAAAACCAATAACTTCAACGATTACAACGCAACGGCAAGTATTACGATCGCAGACCCCTTACTCGGCCCTTTGCAAAACATCAACGGCGCTTTAGTCAGGCCCCTGCTGACAGGAAGTCCGGCAATTGATACAGGGATTGACACCGGTGCACCCGCTACGGATCAGCGCGGCGGAACTCGCCCTCAAGATGGCGATACCATTCCAGGTGCGATCGTAGACAGCGGATCTTTTGAATTCGGAGGTACTGTCGTCCCCACACCAACTCCGACGCCCGCGCCCACTCCGACTCCCACACCGACGCCCGCGCCGACTCCGACGCCCGCGCCGACTCC
>JAICRN010000658.1 GCA_025937335.1 Microcoleus sp. TY_ISSM_2_bin.22 | reverse complement strand
TTAAAAATAATAAAAATTCCGACTATAAAAGTTAAACAACTGGAAAAATAGCAACAGCTACGGTAGAGTTTTGAAAGCAAAATGTGATATGAAAAAAGCGTTAATTAGCGGTATATCAGGTCAGGACGGAGCTTATTTAGCTAAACTGTTGCTCGATCGAGGTTATGAAGTTTGCGGCACCTCCAGGGACGCTCAAATTTCTAGTTTCGGAAACCTGGCCCGTTTGGGCATCCGAGATAGAGTAAAACTAGAATCCATGTCTCTCAACGATTTTCGCAGCGTCTTGCAGGTACTAGCGAAAATTCAGCCCGACGAAGTGTACAATCTAGCAGGTCAAAGTTCCGTCGGTCTGTCTTTTGAACAACCCGTAGAAACCCTCGAAAGCATTGCCACAGGAACATTAAATCTGTTAGAAGCAATTAGGTTTACAGGCGGAAAAATTAAACTTTATAATGCCAGTTCCAGCGAATGTTTTGGGGATACTGGAGGCAGTGCAGCGGATGAAAATACCCCCTTTCGCCCCAGAAGCCCTTACGCGGTAGCGAAAGCAACCGCATTTTGGGAAGTAGCGAATTATCGGGAAGCATACAATTTGTTTGCGTGTTCTGGTATTCTGTTCAATCACGAATCGCCGCTGCGGCCGGAGAGGTTTGTTACCCAAAAAATTGTATCTGTTGTGTGCCGAATTGCTGCGGGTAGTTCCGAAAAACTGCATTTAGGAAATATTTCAGTGCAGCGGGACTGGGGTTGGGCTCCGGAATATGTGGAGGCGATGTATTTGATGTTGCAGCAGCAAGAACCGGACGATTATGTAATTGCCACGGGTGTAAGTTATCCTTTGGAGAAGTTTGTGCAGACAGCATTTGTTTCTGCGGGTTTGGATTGGCAGGAACATTTAGTAACCGATGCGAGTCTTTACAGACCGACAGAGATTGCTGTTGGGAGGGGAAATCCGGGTAAGGCAAAAGAAAAATTGGGCTGGGAGGCAAAATATAAAATGCCCGATGTGGTGCGGATGATGGTAGAGGCGAGAAGGGCTAACGTTTGAGGATTTGTTCAGAAAAGATAGTTCTTGGTTTGCAATAAATACCTGTTGTGAACGATCGGCGGTTGTGTACAATTTTCAAGATGTTAAACCATGCAAGTAGTTATATTAGCCGGCGGTTTGGGGACACGTCTCCGAGAAGAAACAGAATTTCGTCCTAAGCCGCTAGTAGATGTGGGCGGATATCCGATTCTCTGGCATATTATGAAAACCTATGCCCATTACGGTTTTCGCGAGTTTATTGTGTGTTTGGGCTATCGGGGCAACATGATTAAGGAATATTTCCTGAATTATGAAGCCATGAATAATGATTTTACTATTTGCCTGGGCCGCCAAAATCAGATTACCTATCACGAGGAACACCGCGAGCAAGATTTTAAGGTGACACTGGCTGAAACAGGCCCGGACACTATGACTGGAGGGCGGGTGAAACGTGTGGAGAAATACATTACTGATGATACCTTTATGGTGACCTACGGTGATGGAGTTGCTGATATCGATATTGGGGCGCTGGTGGATTTTCACAAGTCTCACGGTAAGCTGGCAACTGTTAGTACAGTGCGTCCGATATCTCGATATGGTATTTTAGATGTGGACAAGCAAGGCAAAGTTCTGGAATTCACCGAAAAACCTCAAATAGATGGCTGGGCTAGTGCGGGATTTTTGGTACTTCACCGCAGCATATTTGAGGATTTGAGCGGGGATGATTGTTTTTTAGAACGGGAACCTCTAGAACGGTTAGCGGCCGAGGGACAATTGATGGCGTACCGCCACGAAGGTTTCTTTTTTGCGATGGATACTTACCGCGAGTATAAATATTTGAATGAACTTTGGGATAATGGAGAGGCTCCTTGGAGGGTGTGGGAATGAGTGAATTTTGGCGAGATAGATCTGTGTTGGTGACAGGCTGCACTGGCCTTTTGGGTAACTGGTTAGTGGCTGAGTTGCTGGAAAGAGGAGCTTTGGTAACGGGATTAGTCCGTGACTTGGTACCCCAATCCCGACTTTATGCTGGAGAGTGGTATCGGCAAATTAATACCGTTCGCGGTTGTGTCGAAGATTTGCCAACGGTAGAACGAGCGATTAATGAGTATGAAGTAGATACGGTGTTTCACTTAGCAGCTCAGACAATTGTGGGAGTTGCAAATAGAGAGCCGCTGGCAACTTTTGAAACGAATATTAAAGGCACTTGGAATATTCTAGAAGCTTGTCGCCGGGTTGGAGGTGTGAGCCGAATTGTCATAGCATCCAGCGATAAAGCCTATGGAGACCAGCTAGTGTTGCCTTACAGCGAAACAACTCCGCTGCAAGGAGAACACCCTTACGATGTTTCTAAAAGCTGTGCAGATTTAATCAGTCGGGCTTACTACGTCAGTTACGGTTTGCCCGTGTGCATTACGCGCTGCGGCAACTTTTACGGCGGGGGAGACTTGAATTTTAATCGGATAGTTCCATCTACAATTCGATCGGCATTACGAGACAAGCCGGTAGTCATCCGCAGTGATGGCACTTTTATCCGGGACTATTTCTATGCGAAGGATGGGGTTTTAGCTTATCTCCATTTGGCCGAGCAAATGGACAGGAAAGAAGTTTTGGGAGAGGCGTTTAATTTTAGCAACTAATTGCAAATTTCAGTACGGGGCATGGTAGATAAGGTTTTGGAATTGATGGACAAGACTCATTTAGAGCCTGTCGTATTGAATCGGGCTAAGAATGAAATCAAACATCAGTATCTATCGGCAGATAAGGCGCGAAAAATGCTCGGTTGGGAGTCTAAGTATCCTCTAGAAGAAGGGTTGAAAGAAACAATTGAATGGTATAAAAACTTTTTGAAAGAGGAAAATACCTGTGTCATCAGCTTGTGATTGAAAATTTATCTCTGTAACTCAGGTTTTAATTCTCTTTCTCTTAGTTGCTCTAGTGCTACTAAATTCCTTCAGGATTAATTCAGGATTTAAGCACCGATAGTCTCAAATCTGGATCGCCCCTAGCCCCACTCCCGGGGGCAATTTGAAAGCCACCCTTGTTAAGGGGGCTGGGGGATATCTGCTTAATTCCTGAGACAGTTCATAAAAAATTCTTTGATAGTCAAGGGGGATAATTCTGTGCCATCTAAATGTCGTTTTTGCAGTCACGTATTGGAGCATACTTTTGTAAATCTGGGGATGTCACCACTGGCGAATTCTTTTCTATCTCAAAAGCATCTGAATT
>JAICRN010000586.1 GCA_025937335.1 Microcoleus sp. TY_ISSM_2_bin.22 | reverse complement strand
TTAAGAGTATTTTTAAAACCGATGCTTGAATGCGATCGCCTATTAAATTTTCATGTCTAGTTTAGGTGAGAATTTAATATCATTAGTACAATTCGGGCGGAGCGGAATTTCAAGCTGGAAGCAGAAGAAATTGAGTTTGTGTGTCAGATTTGGGATAAATTGGGATTCGGGATTCATGAGCTCGCCAGCCGAATTACAGCATATCCCATGTAAATGTAGATCGCGAGAAACCTGGTTTCTAGCAACAGAATCCGTAATGATACGAGAACTTTAAAGAAACCCGGTTTCTGGGGTGTACTTCATAAACCTGGAATACGCTGTATTTGTCCAGATGCCACAACAAGCTGCCCCACTCTCATAAGTGAATCAGGCATTAAAGGTCAAAATTCAGCAGCAGACTATGGAATTAGCCCAAGTCAATTATATTTTGCCGCTCACATATTTAAAATTGCCAATTACCAGTTATCCCTGTGATTTTTTTACTTCCAATACCTGCGCCAGTGAAACAAATTCTCCCACAAATTCTGCGTAAAAGTGTTGCTGCCCAAGCGCTGCGACTCCCAAACAGCAGCAGTTTGACCGTTAATTGCCGAAAAACTCGACCAAATATAAGGAAGTTCGCCGATCGCCTCAACCTTCATCCCGTGACGCACAGCCAAAGCGATCGCGTGAATCAACTCAGCAGCTTGCGGCCCCACAATACTCGCTCCCAAAATCTCTCCGTTGCGACGCCCGACAATCTTACAAAAACCAGTTGTCTCGCCGCACATTTGAGCTCTTTCAACATTCTTAAAATATTCCCGACAAACAATGAGATCGTCTCCAAACCGGCGCCTTGCTTGCGCTTCAGTCAAGCCAACCCTCGCCAATTGCGGATCGGAAAAAATCGCCCAAGGAATCCCGCGATAATCTATTTGAAACAGCGGCAAAAACAAAGCATTTTTCACAGCAACCGCAGCTTCGCAATTAGCGATGTGAGGGAACGGATAACCCCCAGCAACATCGCCGATCGCATAAATGCGGCGATTAGTTGTTTGCAGCTTTTCATTTAAAATCACCCCACGAGCGCTGAATTTAACCTTAGCCGCTTCGAGATTTAACGATGAAAAATTGTGCCCTCTACCGGCGGCAAGAAAAATCTCCTCAGCTTCGATCGCCCTTGGCCCAGCTTGAATCCACTTTTTACCCTCAATTACCCTAGCTTGAGTCACCTCAGTAGCAGTCAGAATCCGCACTCCTTGAGCTTCCATTGCAGCTTGAACCAAGCCAGCAGCCTCTCGGTCTTCTTTCGTCAAAATGTGCGAACCCTTCACCACAAGCGTAACAGCAACCCCTAATCGAGCAAAAGTTTGAGCCACTTCTACACCGCTGGGATCGGCACCGATTACAGCCAAACTTTTAGGCAACTCGGGAAGTTTTGCTAATTCCCCGACAGTTTCGGAAGTAAAAAAGCCAGCAGAAGAAAGTCCTTCTATATTGGGAATCGTTGGCAGAGTTGGACAAGCCAGCAAATAACAGAGCGATCGCAATTTCCTGCCGCCGACAACAAAAGCCAAATCCGGTTTGGCAACAAACTCGCCGCTGCCCAAAATAACATCGACACCGCGAGCAGCCAAAACGCCCAGAGAATCAATTTCTGACAGATTAGAAACAACACCCTCGGCCCACTTGAGAACCCCGTCAAACCGCAATTTGATCGGCAGGGACGAATTAGCCGCTTCCCAGCGAACCCCCAACTGCTGGCGGCGGATCTGCTGGGCAAAACGAGCAGCCTCGCTCAAAGTTTGGCTGTATCTCAAACCAAGGTCGATCGACTCTTTCCCCCCAGTCGGCAAATCTTGCGAATTACTTAGGGGTTCCACCAAAGCAACGCGAGCCCGGAAACCAGTTGCAGTCAAAGCTGCATAGCGTCCGGCAGCAGTTCCACCAATAATCACTAAATCATAATCAAGCATAAATAAAGCAGTCAGTAGTCCTTAGTCAGTAGTCAGAAGTTAGTAGTAAAGTTGTCGCGCATTCAATTTGTACACTTTTTTTTATTAAAACTCTTGTGGGGTAGGCAGGAGAACCCGCCCGAAAAGTTAAATTTAAATGCACAAGAGCTTAGTCGTTGAGGACGCTCCGCGCGCGGACTCGTAAACCCGCTTTATCCCTAGATACTTCGCTGCAAAACCCAAGATTTATCATAGAAATCGGATTGCTTGGGTATGTCCGCTCGAACGACCCATAAAATTCGTTAGTAGTGAGAACTTTACTCCTTATAAAAATCAGAGGACTAAAGTCCTCACTCCTAACACTTTTTATTACGGGTAATTAACTCGACATCATATCACCCCATATCAAAGATTATGGTGTGAGGTGAATTGCTGTCCGAGCTAACGACTAATGACTTCAGCAAGTCCAGCAATCAGCCGCAAATTGTCAGCCCTTGAGCGCACAGCCACCCGAAAAAACCGATCGCCCAACTCAGGAAAACTCAAACAATCTCGAATCAGAATCCGGTGTCGTTCCAACAAACTTTTTTGAATTGAAGAAACGGACACCGACGACTCAACCAACAAGAAATTAGCCGCCCCTGAAAAAGGCTGCAAACCCGGCAAATTAGCCAAACCCTCAAACAGCTCTCGGCGAGCCACAGGCAGCCAATCCCAGGTTTGCCGCTCAAAAACAGTATCTCGCACCGCAGCAGCAGCAGCAGCAGCAGCCAAAGCATTCACAGGCCAAGGATCGCGCTGCAACTGCCAGCGGCGGAGGATATCGGGATGGGCGATGGCGCAGCCCAACCGCAGTCCCGGCAGAGAATAGAATTTAGTGAGCGATCGTAAAATCACCAAATTCGGAAACTCCTCAACAGCATCGATCGAACTCTCCTGTTGTTCCGGTGGCAGAAAGTCCATAAATGCCTCATCTACCACCACCAGACCCAACTGCTCCAAATAAGGCAAAATCGCCTCCCTACCAAACAGCAAACCCGTAGGATTGTGCGGGTTGTTCAGCAGCAAACCTCGTCGATGGGCATCGAGAGCAAGAGGCACCGGGAGACGCAAAGAAGGGGAGACAAGGGAACGGTTAGAAACCGACAAATCATCCGTTACTAATCGGCTTCCAGCCTCCCCGTCCAGCGATTTCCGATCCAACTGAGATGTTGCACCATTCTCAATTACTTGTTTAGGAACAGGCAAGATGCCTGTGAAGCGAGAAAATTCCTCTCTCGCTTCATGGGCATCTTGCCCGTTCTTGACAATGGTGCAAGGTTTAAGATCCAAAGGGCATTTGAGTACCTGCGCGCCGAAAGCCGAAAGAGCCCGCCAGTAATCCCCAAAAGCCGGAGTCACCAAATAAGTCGCCTCTAGCTTCGACAAATCCCAAGCCGCCCAAGTCAACAATTCCGCCGAACCATTCCCCGGCAAAATCCAATCCGCGTCAACATTAAATGCCTCCCCCAAAGCAGTCCTCAGATCTCCATAATCCGGGTCTGGGTAAGCCGTCAGACTGCTCAAGTGCGCTTGAATTGCATCCAGGGCAGACTCAGGAGGGCCCAAAGGATTGATACTCGCAGAAAAATCGAGAATAGCAGAGGGAGGGCAGCCTGCCAGTGCGGCTGCCCAAGTCAAATTACCACCGTGTACAGGTCTAATCAAGGCTCAGTTCGCCAGCTATTCCGCGTTTTTCGGCGGTGCAACTCTGTCCTTAAACAACTTCCCTGCGGAAAATGCAGGAACTCTGGTTGCCGGGATTTCCATCTTGTCGCCAGTTTTGGGATTGCGACCCTCGCGGGCCTTGCGTTCCCGCGACTCAAACGAGCCAAAACCGACCAACGTCACCTTATCGCCGTCGGAGACAGCTTCCATGATTGCTTCTAAGGCTGCACTCAACACGGCATCTGCCTGTTTTTTAGTGACACTAGCCTTTTCTGCC
>JAICRN010000372.1 GCA_025937335.1 Microcoleus sp. TY_ISSM_2_bin.22 | reverse complement strand
CGCACTAAATCACCTTTTTGCACCAACTTGTTCAAAGCATCAGCCACAGCCACAAACCCGCCAGTAATTGAAGTCGTGCGAGTCCCCGCGTCCGCTTGCAAAACATCCGCATCCACAAGTATGGTGCGTTCTCCCAATAGTTGCATATCCAAGCACGATCGCAAACTGCGTCCAATCAACCGTTGAATCTCTTGAGTGCGTCCCGATAATTTCATAAATTCCCGCTCTTGCCGCTGCGGTGTAGATCCCGGCAACATTCGGTATTCCGCTGTCAGCCAGCCTTGTCCGGTATTCTCCAGAAATCTCGGCACTCCCGGCTTGATTGTAACGCTGCAAAGTACCTGAGTATCGCCACTTTTCGCGAGTACGGAACCGCTAGCAAATTTCGTAAACTCTCGATCGAAACTAATCGGACGGAGTTGATGAGGTTGTCTGCCGTCAGGACGCTGGAAAGACATAAGATTTAGGTGATTGGTAATGGGTAATTGGGAATTAAAAATTGAGAAGTGGGCATTAATCTTCCGGCTTTTTTTGATTCGTTACATATGCAGTCATTGAATCTAAAATCTAAAATCTAAAATCTAAAATGGTATGACTATTTGCCGTTAGCCTCGATCAATTTGAGAATATCCTGCTGGACTTGTTCGGGGGATTGGTCGCCGTTGACAGTTAACAGCCTGTTGCGATACTGATAATAATCTACGATCGGCATAGTGCGTTCGTGGAACAAATCGAGCCGGCGCTGTAAAATTTCTGGATGATCGTCCGATCGATCCCGCTCGATCGATCGACTCAACAAAACTTCGATCGGCACTTTCAGCCAAATTGCCCAATCTAGCTCCTGCGCCAACTCCTCTAATAAAAAATCCAATTCCTCAGCCTGAAACGCCGTTCGCGGATATCCCTCCAACAGCCAGCCATTAAATACATCCCACAGCAGCAACCGCCGACCGATAAATTGAATCAAAATTTCATCGGGAACTAGCTCCCCTTTTTCCACATAAGGCACCGCTAATTTGCCCAAGTCTGTTTCACCTGCGATTTCCGCGCGGAGAATGTCCCCTACTGCAAGCAAAGGAATACTCAAATTGCTGCACAATTGCTGTGCCTGAGTTCCCTTTCCCGCACCTGGCCCTCCCAGAATCACCAATCTCACAGTACCTGCTCCTAGTGCCGCGACATTCAAATTTTACGCGATGTGTGTACCTTTTCTTGACAGTCCTAGACGCAGCAAGACTCTCATCAGCTTGGTTTTTCACCCTATAACTGTATAACTGTCTCGCTCCCGGGCGAATTTTGGTAAAAAAAACCGGTTTGTGCGTCAGTGGTAATTGAGTTCAAAAATCCCACAAACGACTGCGAATGCCACTGCAACTAGCTTTTGACAACTTGTATATCTAGCGTTCGATCTGATGTGCACTCGGCCCCGTACACTATATATTGTTAAGCAGGCTCCATCCCTGTCAAGGTCAGAGCCGCCATCCAGACTAAGTTGCTGATTAGATATTGCCCTATGGTTGCCCAGTTACAAACCCCTAAACTCAATTTAACCCACAGCTTGCCCTACACTGTTGAAGGGCTGGTGCAAGTCTTTACAGGCCCGCACCGCTGCTTTTTTACCAGTGTCATGGCTCAGGCGCTCCGAATTGCAGGACAGGGGGCTCCGGTGCTGGCGGTGCAGTTCCTCAAAGGAGGAATTAATCAAGGACACCAGCATCCAATGCGGCTGGGGCAAAACTTAGATTGGGTGCGGTGCGATTTGCCGCGCTGCATTGATAATGCCGATTTAGATGAGCTGGAGACGCGATCGATTCAACAATTGTGGCAGTACGTTCAGAATGCGGTGCGCGAAGGCCGTTATGCGCTAATTATTCTTGATGAATTGAGTTTAGCTGTTAATTTGGGCTTGATTCCCGAAGCAGAAGTGGTGGGATTGATTGATAGCAAGCCACATCATTTGGATATGATTTTTACCGGGCCATCCATGCCCCAAAAAATTTTGGATGTTGCCGACCAAATTACTGAAATTCGGCGCAGTTAAGGACAATAATTTAGTTTGCGATCGCCCTTTTAGCGGTCGCATTTTTTATATATAAAAACAGGCGATCGCTTAGCTCAAAGAGCGATCGCACGCCGATCAATTTAGCAACAACATTACGCTTGAACTACCGGATCGAACACAACACTCAATCGATCCGCCGGAACCATCCGCTTGAGAATTTTCAAATGACCGTCTGCATCAGACCAACTGCGAAACTCACCCACAACCACCTTTTCAACATTCGGAAGCGAGCGAACTACAGTCCACGGCTTGAGACGTTTTTCTTGCAACATAATAGATATATTTCCTTGGTAAATTGGAGCCAAAGGCAGTCCCCATGCTTTGCCATGGCCGAGGACTGGCTTTTGACTTTGTAAACTTGCCTTTCTCTAAGAACATAGCACAAAAAAATAGTTTGCGATCGTATCTTATTTTCAGCTTTTTTTCTACCTAATTTCTAAATAACCTATGATTAAACTCAAAACTTGTTAACTTTTTAATTCGCACCTCAAAACTATTTAATGACTAACACTTCGACTTGGGTTGGGGTGCAGCGTGACTAATAAATTCTGCCTTCTGCCTTCTACCTTCCTTCTACAAATCCCGCCGGGACAGCAGAAACCAGACCCCACCCAAACCCAAAACACCGCATAAAACCCCGCCTTCCCACCCAAAAACAGTCCCCCCCGGCAAGTGTCCAGGCTTGGCCTTAGAAGTAAAATTCAGCTCCGAATAGTATACCCACTGGCGGTTAACCCGCCAACCCACTCGATCGCCAAACTTCTCCCAAACTTTAGCATCATAAACACCAGCCCTTCCCCCCGACTTTACCCACAAACCCTTTTGCACAGAAAAACCGAATCTGCGGTGACTGTGCCGAACCCAAAGTCGATCGATAGTCTGCAAATCCTTAGGTGGAAACTTCCTAATATCTTCCTCGCTCAAATAACCCCGTGAAATTTGCTGCATCGCCTCCAACATTTTCGCCGAAGTTTCCTCATCAGCACCCCGCCAATTTTTAGCCGCCAGCAGCCTTTCCAACTGAGAATAATCAATCCCTCTTTCCGACTCTAAATTTAGAGAAATTAGCGGAGTCTCAGTCAACATTTGAGTCTGTCCAGAAAAACTAATAACAGTTGCCTGCTGCAACTTTTCCGGCGCTCTAATCACAACAATAGGAGGTTTTAAAGCCTCCAAAACTTCCACTGCTGACTTGTAGCGGTCTTTAACATATTCCTGAATCAACTTATCCAAAACCTGACCTAAATCCTGGCTAATTTTTGTTCCTTTCGGCAAAGCGTCCCTCCAAAGCCAGCGACCTTCAAGCGGGTCGTAAAGGTCATCGTGAATGTCCCCATAAATATCGAGATAAGGCATAACAGAAGTCAGCAAGCGAATGCAAGTCACCCCCAAACTGTAAAGGTCGCTAGCAGGAACAGCCCTACCGTGACGCTGTTCGAGAGCCGCGTAGCCCGGAGTTCCCAACTTAGTTCCTGTTTTTGTTGGGGCAGCAGCTACTACCTGTTTGGAAACTCCAAAATCTATCAGCACCAACTTGCGATCCCGAGCTCTGCGGATCACGTTCTCAGGCTTAATATCGCGGTGAATTACATTTCTGTCATGAATAAACTTCAACAAAGGCAATAAATCTAAGAGCAGTTCCCTAGTTTTGATTTCGCTATAAGCACCGTAGTTTTCTAACTCATCTTTTAAATTATTTCCGTCAATAAATTCTTGCACTAAATACAATCGTCCATCTTCCTGAAAATAAGAAATTAACTGAGGAATTTGCGGGTGTTTTAGTTCGTAAAGCCGCCTTGCCTCTTGTTCAAACAGTCGAACATACTTTTTAAAATGACCGGCTTTTTTCTGAAATTCTTGAGGGGGCGACAACTGTTTGATCACGCACAATTCCTCAAATTTTCCATGATTAACAGCTCGAAAAGTCCTGCCAAATCCTCCGTCGCGCAGCGGCTCAGTTGCTGCATAAAGGTCTTTTAGCAGCAGCTTTGAACCACAATTAAGACAATACTTTGTGCCTGGTGGGTTCTGACGCTTGTCTCTTGGGCAATCGAGATTAAGGCAGTATGTCATATATTAAAAAAATGCGAACAAAATTATAGTCAGGGTTTCATATTATTCAAGAGTCCGATCGCGAGCTGGTTTTTGTTGAGGCGAGACCCCGAACCTTACGGAGGCGGCAGCCACCCTCGCCGTCTGAGAAGGCGCTCTCGCCAGACTGCCCCTGAGCAAGTATAACTCTCTTGAGGGTTTGAGCTCAAACTCGAAGTCCAAATCTAACCTTAAACTTCGATAGGTGCAATACATTTGATTTAGCGGTCAAACAGCCAGGAGATTAAACAGAAATAGTAATTTATTCTCCGCCTAGTTAGCTTTGCAACGCCGAAAAAAAAAACTTAGGATTCCACCTGAGATATAATTTTATTGCTACAGAGAAGCACACTAACCGGAGCTGCTGCTTCCGTCAAGTTCAATCGACCTTAATATTTTACAAGTATAAATTTTTACCTAAGCCCGCCCAATCAACAATCCAAAATTCCCCAACAAACTCACGTTAAAATAGATACTAGCTGGCTCGATCGCAATCCGAGCCAAACAGAAAATTATCCCGTTTTTTCCTGTTTCCTTTCTTCAGCTATTACCAGTTACATTTATTTCGCTCGGTCAACTTAATTAGGAACTGCCAGTGACACCAAAATTACAGCCCTCTCCAACTTCCAACTCCCGCAAAGAATCACCAAAAGTACCCTGGTTTGAGCGGTTCATGGCACTTGTCGCCTTAGGAAATTTAAGCCTAGTATTATTTGACATAAGTTATGTTCCCTGGCGAGATTTCTACTTCCGGCAACTCCCAGTTATCACCCAAGTATACGACTCATTTAAAGGAATTAAACCCCACCGAGACACTCAGAAATATCTAGAAACCTTAGAAGAATTAAAAAGTCAAGTAGTGCAAACAGGCTTGCCCTCTCCCCAAGTAGCAGCCAAATTGCAGGAAATAAACAATCTGAGCGCGAAAATGATCGAGGAAGATCCATTTCGAGTAGCATCAAAAAGCGGCACCCTTGAAAAAATCAAAGACCGGATGCGCGATCGCGCCCCGAATCCCCAAGACTCCGCCAAACAATCATTCCAAACATTCTGGAGCCAAGACTATTTAAACAAACAAGGCTGGCAACAAGAAATCAAGTGGTTTGACACCAAAATCAAGCCATTAATCGCCACCAACTATTACCGCGAGATCGGAGACAACGGCGAATTTACCGACAATTTCTGGCAAATAGACTTGCCATTTATTGCCATATTCGCGATCGAATTTCTAGCCCGCACCTACTTCATCAGCCGCCGCCACCGCAGCGTTACTTGGCGAGCAGCCATGCTCTGGCGGTGGTACGACATCTTCCTGTTCCTCCCGTTCTGGCGCTTGTTGCGAGTATTACCCGTCACAATTCGCATCCACCAAGCCAAAATCCCGGATCTCCAACCCATACGCACCCAAATCAGCCGAGGTTTCGTCGCCAACTTCGCCCAAGAATTGACCGAAGTAGTAGTAATTCAACTCATCAACCAGATCCAACAATCAATTACCACAGGCGAACTAGCTCGTCAACTATTTCAATCCCAAAAACAGCGCTATCTAGACATAAACAATATCAATGAAATAGAAGCGATCGCCACCCATCTAGTGCAAATAACCGTCTACAAAGTCCTCCCCCAACTCCAGCCAGACCTAGAAGCCCTCCTCCGGTACAATATTGAAAGCTTCCTCAAACAATCCCCCCTCTATCAAGGATGGAAGCAAGTACCCGGGCTCGGAAACCTGCCCGAACAGGTAGCAGAGCAATT
>JAICRN010000034.1 GCA_025937335.1 Microcoleus sp. TY_ISSM_2_bin.22 | reverse complement strand
GAGATTTTCCCCCCCTTGATTGTCACAATGGTTAATCTTTGTATTGACTGTGGAAATTCTGCTCTGTCTGCTTTTGCCTACGGTTTTTATGGCTTATTACTGTCGGGGCTTGGAAAGATGGATGCGGGATATCATGCCGGAACCATCGCGTTGAAACTGCTAGAAAAATTTAATGCAAAAGAACTTAAAGCTAAAGTTTATAACTTGTTTAACTCTAATATTAGAAGTTGGAAAGAACATACTAAAAATAGTGTCACTCCTTTGCAAGAAGGAGTACAGAGTGGGCTAGAAACAGGAGATATAGAGTGGGGTGGTTATTGTGCAGCTAACTTTTGTAGTTACTTGTTTTTTACTGAAAAAAATTTGGACTTGATAGTGGAGCAACAAGCACTCTACATTGATTTATGTATTAAAATCAAGCAACAAATTCCTATACATTTTTCTCAGGTGTGGAGACAACTGGGATTGAACTTACAAGGTGAAGCTGCGGATAAATTTTTGTTGCGCGGATCTAGTTTTGATGAAACTGAAACTCTGCCTCGTTTAATTGAAGCTAAAAGTGGCACAGTTCTGTTTATTTTCTATGTAGCCAAAGCAATTTTATCTTACCATTTTAAAGATTACGAGCTGGCTTTGAAAAATGCGGTTTTAGCTAACGAGCAAGCTGGAGCGGCTTTTGGTTTTATGCAAGTTGCTATTCTCAATTTCTATCATTCATTGACTCTCCTGGCTCGCTACGATCGAGCCAGCCCAAGCGAACAACAGCAATATTTGCAGCAAATAGAGGTGAACCAGGAAAAGATGAAAGATTGGTCACACCATGCGCCGATGAATTATTTACATAAATTCGATCTGGTGGAAGCCGAACTCTATAGAGTGCAAGGTTCTGCTCTGGAAGCGATGGATTATTACGATCGCGCGATCGCTGGAGCTAAAGAAAATACCTACCTGAATGAAGAAGCTCTAGCCAATGAACTGGCTGCCAAGTTTTATTTAGAATGGGGCAAAGAAAAAATTGCTCGGAGTTATCTTATTGAGGCATACTATGCCTATGCTCGCTGGGGAGCTAAAGCCAAAATTGACGATCTAGAACAACACTATCCTCATTTGTTTTCTTTGCTCGATCGGCAGCCACAAATGAATAATTATTCAACATATCAACAACACCCTGTAACTGATAAACAGCCATCTAGTATTGGTTTTAATCTTGTTAAATGCAATTCAAATACTACAAAATTAACAAAATCATTATTAGATTTGACTACGGTAATCAAAGCCAGCCAAGCAATTTCTAGCGAAATAGTCTTAGACAAACTATTAGCTAAATTAATGAATCTTCTCATGGAGAATGCCGGGGCAACAAAAGGTTCTCTGATTTTGCTGCAAGAGGGTCAGCTTTTAGTTGCAGCCGAAGCCTTAGTAGAGTATCAGATAGCAGCTATTCCAGAGGTTGATTCACTTGTACAGAAGCGAAATCTCACGCCCCATCACTTGCCATTAACGGTAATTTATTATGTAGAGCGAACTCGTACAGATGTAGTTTTAAGTAATGCAGTTACTGAAAAACAATTTGCCGCCGAATCTTATATTAGCTCAAATCAGATAAAATCCCTTTTATGTACTCCCATCCTGACCCAATCCAAACTTATTGGGATTCTTTACTTAGAAAATAATCTCACCACTGATGCCTTTACTCCACACCGCTTAGAAATTTTAAGACTTTTGTGTTCTCAAGCAGCGATTTCTATAGAAAATGCTAGGCTTTACGAACAACAAGAGGAACACTCGCGGACGCTAGAGCAGCGCGTGAACGAGAGAACGCAAGAATTACAGCAGGAAATCAGCGATCGCAAAAAGGCAGAGCTAGCCTTGCAACAGGCTAAAGAAGCTGCCGATGCAGCCAACAAAGCTAAAAGCGAATTTCTTGCCAATATGAGCCACGAATTGCGTACCCCCCTCAACGCAATCCTGGGCTTTACTCAACTAATGAATCGCGATTCTTCGCTCAATCAGCAGCAGCAAGAAAACTTGGGTATCATCACCCGCAGCGGAGAGCATTTACTATCATTAATCAATGACGTTCTGGAAATGTCAAAAATTGAGGCCGGTCGGTTGACGCTGAATGAAAATAGCTTCGACCTATATCACCTGCTTGATTCTCTCGAAGAAATGTTGCAACTTAAAGTCTCATCCAAAGGCTTGCAGTTAATCTTTGAACGCGCTGACGATGTTCCTCAATACTTGAAAACCGATCCGAGTAAATTACGTCAAGTCTTGATTAACCTTTTAGGAAATGCCATTAAGTTTACTCAAAAAGGTTATATAATTTTGCGAGTAATAAAACAGGAGTCACCGCAACTTAATCCATCAAATTTGTTTTTAGAAAACAATAAAGTTTTAAGATTGTTATTTGAAATAGAAGATACAGGTTTTGGGATCGCAGCCGAAGAAATGGATAGTTTATTTGAAGCTTTTGTGCAAACCGAAGTGGGCCGAAAACATCACCAAGGAACAGGCTTAGGCTTACCTATTAGCCGTAAATTTGTCCAACTCATGGGAGGAGATATTACAGCCAGGAGTCAACTGGGTAAAGGGACAATTTTACAATTTGATATTCAGACGCATTTAGCTGAGGAAAATGAACTGAGAACTACACAGCTTTCCCGGCGAGTAATTGGTTTAGAACCTAATTCCAAAGTCTATCGCATTCTAGTAGTTGACGATCGCCCTGAAAACCGACTGCTGTTGCTCAAGTTGCTGATGCCGCTTGGCTTCGAGGTGCGTGATGCTGAAAATGGTGCTGAAGCAGTTGCTTTGTGGTCAAGTTGGAAACCGCACCTGATTTGGATGGACATGAGGATGCCTGTGATGGATGGATATGAAGCAACTAAACAGATTAAATCTCATCTCAACGGAGAGCCTACCATAATTATTGCTTTAACTGCAAGTGCTTTCGAGGAAGAGCGATCCATTGTTTTATCAGCCGGTTGTGATGACTTTGTGAGCAAGCCATACCGAGATGAGGTAATCTTTGAAAAGATGTATAAATACTTAGGGGTACGCTATGTTTATGAGGAACCAGTCTTAGCTAATTCTGAAGGTCAAAAACTAGATCGGCCGTTGGTGCAAAATTCTTTATCATTTCAAGAAAATTTACTCGCTATGCCCGCAGACTGGCTGACACAATTGCATCAAGCCGCGACTCAATTGGATGCCGAAATGATTTTGAAACTGGTTGCGGAAATCCCTGCCAATTATGCCTCACTGGTCAACACTCTGATAGATTGGGTCAATGATTTTCGCTTTGATAAAATTACTAATTTAATTGAAAATATTACCAAATAAACTTGCTGAATAACTGCTCTATCCCTAAAAATAAACTATGATAGTGAATTCAATAATATAATTCAGGTAAGAGGTCTCATGAATAAAACTCAAGGCTCAGCAGCTAAAGCAAATATTCTCATTGTGGACGACACGCCGGACAATCTGCGCTTTTTATCCACCATGCTGATTGAGCGGGGATATAAAGTTCGCAGTGCACTTAACGGTGCTATGGCCCTCAAAGGAGTGGAAGCCGCTCCGCCAGATTTAATTTTACTCGATATCAATATGCCGGAAATCAACGGCTATCAAGTTTGTGAAGAATTGAAAAAATCTAAAAATAATCGTGATATTCCCGTAATATTTTTGAGTGCTTTAGATGATACCCTCGATAAGGTAAAAGCATTTGCCTGCGGTGGGGCGGATTACATCACTAAACCATTTCAGTTTGAAGAGGTTTTAGTTCGCGTTGAAAATCAACTCAGCATTCGCTATCTGCAACAGCAACTCATTGCACAAAATTCTATGTTGCAGCAGTCTGAAGCGAAGGAGCGAGAAAAATCCCAAGAATTAGAGCTAACTCTGCGACAATTACAGCAAACTCAGACGCAATTAATTCAAAGCGAAAAAAAGTCCTCACTGGATACAGTAATAGCTGGAATCGCTCACGAAATTAATAATGCGATTAATTTTATATCTGGGAATCTCGGTTACGCAGGTCAGTACACATCTGATTTATTACAGTTACTCGAACTCTACCAGCAGGCTTTGCCCCATCCGATCCCAGATATTCAGAACTTTAAAGATCGAGTTGACTTTGAATTTGTCAGATCGGACTTTCCACAAATATTGGCCTCTATGAACGCAGGATCTAAACGTATCCGCGATATTGTGCTGAGCTTGCGAAATTTCTCGCGGCTCGGGGAAGCAGAATTTAAGGCTGTGGATATTCACTGTGGAATCGACAGCACTTTGATGATTTTGCAGTCCAGGCTCAACAGCCCTTCAGACACCTTCGCTATCCAAATCGTCAAGGAATATGATTCCCTGCCCTTAGTTGAGTGCTGGGCAAGTGAAATTAATCAGGTATTTATGAATATTTTGTGCAATGCAATTGAGGCTTTAGAGTTGAGAATCGCGAATAGTTCGTCAGTGGCAGCAAATGGTGAGCCGCTGACACTAAACAGTCCGGTTTCATCTCTCAACAGCTCTCAATTTCTAATCCCAAAAATTACTATTCACACGGAGCTAATCGACTCTGAACGGGTGGCGATTTCGATTGCCGATAACGGTGTGGGTATGGTGGAGGATGTGAAAAAGCGCGTGTTCGATCCTTTTTTTACCACAAAAAAATTTGGTTCTGGGCCGGGATTAGGGCTGTCGATTTGCTATCAAATTGTAGCGGAAGCTCACGGAGGGCAGCTTTTTTGTCAAAGTGAGACCGGAGTAGGAACGACATTTACTGTTGTTCTGCCTGTTAAACATTCCCAGTTTCCCTGAAAGGAATATATTGTCTCATCTCCATCGAATAGTAAATTTTGTAAGTTAGATCCTTCAACCTCCAGACAATTTTACCATTTTCCGCTCTCCGAAACTCATTTGCTGATTCGCGATCGCATAAAAAGCGCCAGCACGAGCCTAATATCTTATCATAACAGCATAATAAAAAATAATTTGTAATAGTTCTTAAATAAACTTCGCTGACCAATATTTTTCACTATACTTAACTTAAGAATACAACTGTTTTTAAGATTTACTTCCTAAGCCTCGTTTTAGTCAAGAGCCTGATATTTTTCAGCCAACCAACCCGTTATCCCTGCAGAAATATTGATAAATGTCACAGACCTCTCCAATCACTTTCTTATCAAACAGTTCTCAAAAAAAGGTGTCCCTGCGCCTGATCCTAGTGTTGCCATTCGTCGTGCAAATCTTTGCCGCCGTCGGGCTCACAGGCTGGCTATCCTTACGCAACGGGCAAAAAGCAGTCAACGAAGTTGCCAGCCAGTTGCGGAGCGAAATTACTGCCCGCATCCAGCAGCAGCTCAACACTTACCTAGACACAGCCCCTCGCGTCAATCAACTGAATGCCAATGCCCTTCGCCTGGGATACTTAAATCCAGACGAATTGGAGAGTACGGAGCGCTATTTGTGGGAGCAAATTCAAGCCTTTCCTTCTCTGCCCAATATGGGTTTTGCTACTAAAACTGGAGAGTTCATTGCCATTGAACGCCAAGAGAATGGCAAAGTAGTTTTTAAAATAGCAGAGAAGGATAGTCGCAATCAACTTCATATTTATGAATCTGATAGCAAAGGCAATCAAACGAAGCTTTTAAAAGTCTCCCGCAACTACAATATACTCAGCCGTTCATGGTATAAAGACAGTGTACGCTTAGGCAAGCCCACATGGAGCGAAATTTTTTCGCTTATAGGTCAGAAAACGCTCTCGCTTCCTGCCGGATATCCAGTTTATGACGAAAGTGGCGAGCTGCGCGGGGTATTCGTTGCTAATTTTCTGCTCTCTTTCGTCAGTGACTTCCTGCACAGCTTAAAGATCGGTCGTTCGGGACAGACATTTATTATAGAACGTTCGGGACTTCTAGTAGCCAGTTCAACTCTCAAAGAAGCATTTATCACCAACAATGGCAAGCTCGATCGCCTGAATGCTTTAGACAGCACAGATGATTTAATTCGCCTGACAACAGCGCAGTTAAAAGAACACTTTGGCGACCTCAGTAAAATTAATAGTTCTCAGCAATTGGATTTTACGATCGCCCGCCAGCGGCAATTCCTCCAAGTTATGCCCTTTCAGGATAGCCGAGGTTTGGACTGGTTGATCGTGGTCGTAGTTCCTGAAAGCGATTTCATGGATCAAATTAACGCCAATACCCAGACTACCATTTTGTTGTGTTTGGGAGCATTGGTGCTAGCTACCACTTTGGGAATATTAACCGCACGCTGGATTACCAACCAGATTCTCCATTTGAGCGCAGCTTCTAGGGCAATTGCAAGTGGAAATTTAGACCAAAGTGTGCAGGTAAAAGGTATAGAAGAACTAGAAGTTCTTGGTCAGTCTTTCAACCAAATGGCTCACCAGTTGCGCGAATCATTTAAAACGCTAGCAAAGACAAATTCCGAGCTAGAAATTAGAGTAGAAGAGCGCACCGCCGAACTCACGGAAGCCAAACAAAGCGCTGATACCGCCAACCAAGCTAAAAGTGAATTTTTAGCAAATATGAGTCACGAATTGAGAACACCGCTCAATGGGATTTTAGGGTACGCTCAAATCCTAGAACGCTCTAAAACCATGGCTCCGAAGGAACTCCAAGGCATCAGTATCATTCACCAGTGTGGCTCCCACCTGCTAACCCTCATCAATGACATTTTAGACCTCGCTAAAATTGAAGCGCAGAAATTAGAACTGTACGCGAAAGATTTCCATTTTCCTTCTTTTTTGCAGGGAGTCGCAGAAATTTGCCGCATCCGAGCCCAACAAAAAGGAATTGCTTTTGTTTATCAACCCACTTCTGAAATGCCAGCAGGCATCCACGCTGACGAAAAACGGTTGCGACAGGTACTCATTAACTTACTGAGCAATGCAATTAAGTTTACCGACTCGGGACGGGTGACTTTTAAGATAGAATATCGGGAAATGGAAACAGGTGAAAAGTTACAAAGCAATGAGCAAAACTCACCCTCACCAATTCACAAAATTCGGTTTCAAATAGAAGATACTGGCGTTGGTATGACACCAGAACAATTACCAAAAATATTTGTCCCTTTTGAACAGGTAGGAGACAGCAACCGTCAGGCGGAAGGAACCGGGCTCGGTTTAACAATTAGCCAGAAAATTGTCGAAATGATGGGTAGTAAAATTCAAGTAAAAAGTCAGTCAGGAGCAGGCAGCGTTTTTTGGGTGGATTTGGATTTACGGGAAGCGGCAGAGTGGGCAAATACAGCCACGATTGCCAAGCAACGAAAACTGGTTGGCTACCAAGGTAGAAAGCAGAAAATTTTGGTTGTGGACGACAAATGGGAAAATCTCTCAGTCATTGTCAATCTGCTGGAACCCCTCGGATTTCAAGTAACCGAAGCTAAAAACGGTCAAGAGGGTTTAGCAAAAGTAGAAGAGTTTCAGTTCGATCTGATTATCACTGACTTGGTGATGCCAGTGTTAGATGGCTTTGAGATGATGCGCCGTATCCGAAATTTACCACACTATAAAGATGTGGCAATCATTGCTTCATCTGCCAGTGTATTTGCTACCGACCAACATAAAAGTTTGGAGGGGGGAGCCAAGGGTTTTCTCAGTAAGCCTGTGCATGCAGAAGAGCTATTTGAGATGCTGCAAAAATATTTGGAAATAGAATGGATATATGACGAACTAAAGAACGAAAAAATCAGCACTATTCCCCTTTCCTCTGCTCCTCCATCACTTTCTGAATCGACCTCTTTAATGCCTCCCCCGCCAGAAGAAATGGAACTCCTATTTGAACTGGCGATGAGAGGCAACGTGAAAGGAATTGTCAAGCGCAGCGAGTACATAGAGAAGTTAGATCGGAAATTTGTGTCCTTTGCTATTGAGCTGCGCCAGTTAGCCGAAAGCTATCAGGTCAAAAAAATTAAAGAGTTTATTACATCCCACAGACAATAAAGAATGAACGCAGAAAATATGGAAACAAGTACCATTTTAATTGTGGATGACAACCCTAGCAATCTCGACGTGCTGTCTGAAGCTTTAGCTGGTTTAGGATGGGAAATATTAGTTGCAACTGATGGCGAAAGTGCCATCGAACAGGCTGAATACAGTCAGCCTGATTTGATTTTGTTAGATGTGATGATGCCAGGAATTGACGGGTTTGAAACCTGTCATCTGCTGAAGGCAAGTCCGTTGACGAACCAAATTTCCGTAATTTTTATGACGGCTCTTTCTGACATAGGAGATAAGGTCAAAGGCTTTAATCTAGGGGCTGTAGATTACATTACTAAGCCCTTTGAACAAAAGGAGGTGTTAGCTCGCATCAACCTCCATTTAAAATTGAGTTATTTGACGAAAACTGTTGCCAAGAAAAATTTGGTTTTAAAACGGGAAATAGAAGAGCGGCTTGCTGCAGAAGCAGCGTTACAGAAGCTCGCGCAGGAGTTAGAAAAACGGGTGGAAGAAAGAACGGCTGAACTTTCTCAAGCTTTGGACAATCTTAAAAAAGCTCAAGTGCAAATCGTTCAAAGCGAAAAAATGGCTTGCCTCGGTCAGCTTGTTGCTGGGGTGGCTCACGAAATTAACAATCCAGTTAGTTTTATATCCAGCAATCTCCCTCCAGCAAACGAACATATTGCCGATTTGATCGCGATGGCGAAGTTTTGCAAGTATAGCCTTACTTCGCCATCAGAAATTCAGGAAAAATTTCAGGAGCTTGATTTAGAGTTTATCGTTGAAGATTTGCCTAAAATTATGGATTCAATGGCGGTAGGAACAGAGCGACTTTACAATCTTTCTATGTCACTGCGTAACTTCTCTCGCTTGGATACATCGGCACTAACGCCAGTGAATATTCACGATGGGCTAGACAGCACCCTGTTGATTTTAGGTCATCGGCTAAAAGGTAAAGGTAATCGCCCAGCTATTACGGTTATTAAAGAGTACGGCGAGTTGCCGCTGGTAGAGTGCTATCCGGGGCAAATAAATCAGGTGTTTATGAATATATTAGCGAATGCAATTGATGCTTTAGAAGAGTCTACGATTAGTTGTTCCATGTCCGGTGAAAAGCAACAGATCAAAGACAATCCGCAGATTCGGATCTGCACTGAAAGGCTTCAGGGGGAAAGAGTGGTGATTCGGATTGCTGACAATGGCCTGGGGATAACGCCCGAGATAATGCAGCATTTATTTACGCCGATGTTTACTACTAAATCTGTCGGTAAAGGGACAGGTCTAGGCTTGTCTATTAGCCGTGAGATTGTAGAAGAAAAACATGGCGGTCAGCTTACCTGCATTTCATCGTCTGAATGGGGGGTAGAGTTTGTAATTGAGATTCCTATTCAACATTAGCAATCAGAATTCTTTCTGGTGAATCTTTGAAGCTTATGGGTTTCTTTAAGGCCGTGTGTCCAGCGCGAAGTTGTTCGAGAGTTGAGGTGAGGTGATTGATGATTCCACAGCACCACGCCCGGATCGCCATCGACAGAGTGGAAACAGCCAGCACTAACCGCATTCGTTGAGTCCTTTGTGGGTCATTCGATTTTAGATTTTAGATTTTCGATTTTGGAGGCGACCCCACGGACAAATTCGGGGGCTTGAGGATTTTAGATTTGAGATTTTGGATTGATTCCACGGATAAATCACGTGGTGGGTACCACCTTTGAAATTCTTGGTCAAGTAAACGGGTATGATGGCATTGCCAACGATGAAATTTGACAGCGCGGTAAACACATTCGGTAAACTTACATCTTGCACCATTGTTAATAAGTCTTTTACGGGCTCGGAACAACGGCCCACAAGAAAATATACTCTTCGCGGAAAGGGCCCGAAAGGCCTGTGAAGCGAGAATGGTATTCTGGGCGTGAGGTAAAAGCAGGTAGCCCATAGCAGAGAAGGTCGGCTTACTGGGGCTTCAGGTCAGTCAGAATCAACCGCGGGTCTTTGCAGTCAGGGTCGCAACTAGGAGTGTACAAGGAAGAGCTCTACGTCGCCAACCAAATCGCTTGAGGCATTTGTTTGGACGCGATACGTGACTAATCCTGGAGACCCTGATTTTTCAAGATGGGGGTTGTCGATGCAGTTTCATTTCATCACTTGATTTTCTCCCTGGGAGGGGAGTTCATACTCACGCGGTTGTAACAAACCTCGACCTGTCACGAGTGGGAGAGGGGAGAGTAAGGGAAGGGAAGTATTTTTATTGTGACTAATGACTAATGACTGCTGAGATATAACAATTTTCTTAAGCTGAAAACTTCCAAGCTCACATGATTAGAAAATACATATTAGGTACAATAAAGAGCTTGGCACTCTGTCGATCGCAATTTTTTCGTCACTTTTAGGAAAACATCAAAATGAACAGCAACGAACTGCCACAAAAACAAGGCTTGTACGATCCGCAGTTCGAGCACGACGCTTGCGGAGTCGGATTTATTGTACACGTCAAGGGTCAGCAATCCCACGAAATTGTCGAGCAGGCACTGACAATCCTGCTGAACCTCGACCACCGGGGCGCGTGCGGCTGCGAGCCCAACACGGGAGACGGGGCGGGGATTCTGATGCAAGTGCCCCACAAGTTTCTCAAGAAAGCGGCCGCCGCGCAAAACATCGAACTTCCAGAAGCCGGCGAGTACGGCGTTGGCGCGATTTACTCGTCGCCAAATCGAACTGAACGGGAAAACGGGCAGCGCATTTTTGAGCAAATCGCGGCAGAAGAAGGCCAGGAAGTGCTCGGCTGGCGCGATGTTCCCACGGACAACTCGTCCCTCGGCGACACCGCCAAAGCTAGCGAACCCTTCATGCAGCAAGTGTTCCTCCGGCGCGCCGCAGGTATTGACGAGGCGGCTTTCGAGCGGAAACTGTACGTCATCCGCAAACGGGCTCACAATGCCATCCGCAGGACGAATGTAGACCCATACTGGTATAATTCCACACTCTCGTGCCGGACGATCGTCTACAAGGGTATGTTAATGCCGGTGCAAGTGGGGGATTACTATCCCGACTTGCACGACCCGGACATGGAAAGCGCTCTAGCCCTAGTTCACTCGCGCTTCAGCACGAATACTTTTCCGAGCTGGGAACGATCGCACCCTTACCGCTACATCGCCCACAACGGCGAAATTAACACGATGCGCGGCAACATTAACTGGATGCACGCGCGGCAATCGCTGTTCGAGTCGGAACTGTTCGGCGATGACTTAAAGAAAATCCCCAATTTAATCAATATCGAAGGCAGCGACTCGACTATCTTTGATAACGCTCTAGAATTGCTGACTTTGGCCGGGCGTTCTTTGCCCCACGCCGTAATGATGATGATTCCGGAACCTTGGACGGCCCACGAGTCGATGAGTGACGAGAAAAAGGCTTTCTACGAATACCATTCCTGCTTGATGGAACCTTGGGACGGGCCGGCTTCGATCGCCTTTACCGACGGTACTTCGATCGGGGCTGTGCTCGATCGCAACGGTTTGCGCCCTTCCCGCTACTGCGTCACCAAAGACGACTTGGTAATTATGGCATCGGAAGCTGGAGTTTTGCCGATCGCCCCGGAAAGAATCGCTTTCAACGGCCGCTTGCAGCCGGGCCGGATGTTCCTGGTAAATACCGAGGAAGGCCGCATCGTCTCTGATGAGGAAATTAAACATCAAATTGCCTCGGAACACCCGTACCGCGAGTGGATCGACAAGCACATGGTCGAAATCGCCAAACTCAAAGATGCGCCGGAAGTGGCAGAATCCGACCCCGAAACATTATTGCAGCGGCAAATGGCCTTTGGCTACACCTTTGAAGAACTGCGGTTGCTGTTAGCGCCGATGGCAAAAGATGGCGTGGAAGCTGTCGGCGCAATGGGTGCGGATACGCCCCTAGCGGTGCTTTCCAACCGGCCAAAACTGCTTTACGAATACTTCCAGCAGTTGTTTGCTCAAGTTACCAATCCGCCGATCGATTCTATCCGCGAAGAAATTGTAACTTCTGCCGAAACTACGATCGGCGCTGAACGCAATTTGCTCAAACCGGAACCGGAAAGCTGCCATTTGATTGAACTGAAAACACCAATTCTCAGCAATGAAGAATTAGCTAAGCTCAAACACGTAAATGAGGGCAATTTCAAGTCGCTAACCGTACCGATTTTGTTCGACCCCAAAAGCGGCGTGAAAGGTCTAGAACAAGCATTAGAAGAGGTTTTTGCAGCAGCAGACAGCGCGATCGCCTCCGGGGTGAATATCATCATTTTGAGCGATCGGGGTATCAGTCCAGACAAAGCCCCAATTCCGGCGCTGCTGGCAGTTGCGGGCCTGCACCACCACTTGATCCGTAAAGGTACGCGCACGCGGGCGGGACTCGTGCTCGAATCCGGCGAACCGAGGGAAGTGCATCACTTTGCGACTTTAATCGGCTACGGTTGCGGCGCGATTAATCCGTATTTGGCCTTTGAGACGATCGCCGATTCGATCCGCGAAGGATTGCTGCTAAATGTCGATTACAAAACAGCTTGCAAAAACTACGTCAAAGCCGCAACTAAAGGTGTGACGAAAGTTGCCTCGAAAATAGGGATTTCCACAATTCAAAGTTACCGCGGCGCGCAGATTTTTGAGGCGATCGGCTTAAACAAATCCGTAGTCGATAAATACTTTGCTTGGACGGCATCGCGGATTGAAGGCGTAGACCTCGAAGTCATCGCCCAAGAAGCAATTTTGCGCCATAATCACGCATTCCCAGACCGGCCATCCAGCGGACATACTCTCGATGTCGGCGGCGAATATCAGTGGCGGAAAGAAGGCGAGGCGCATTTGTTTAGCCCGCAGACAATTCACGCGCTGCAAAAGTCGGTGCGCGAGGGCAGTTACACGCTTTTCAAACAGTATTCTGCGCTGGTAAACGAACAAAACCAGCAGCATTTTACCTTGCGCGGTTTGTTGCAATTCAAACAGCGGGAATCGATACCGATTGAGGAAGTTGAACCGATCGAATCTATTCTCAAACGCTTCAAAACTGGGGCGATGAGTTACGGTTCGATTTCTAAGGAAGCCCACGAATCTTTAGCTGTGGCGATGAACCGCATCGGTGGCAAATCGAACACCGGTGAAGGCGGGGAAGATCCGGAACGCTACACTTGGACGAACGATCGCGGCGACTCGAAAAACAGCGCGATCAAACAAGTTGCTTCCGGGCGTTTCGGCGTTACCAGCTTGTACCTTTCCCAAGCGCGGGAACTCCAAATCAAGATGGCGCAAGGCGCAAAACCCGGAGAAGGCGGACAGTTGCCCGGTAAAAAAGTATACCCGTGGATTGCGAAGGTGCGGCACTCGACTCCGGGTGTGGGTTTGATTTCGCCTCCTCCTCACCACGACATTTATTCGATCGAAGATTTGGCCGAATTGATTCACGACTTGAAAAATGCCAACCGGGAAGCGCGGATTAGCGTGAAACTGGTGTCGGAAGTTGGAGTCGGGACGATCGCGGCCGGGGTTGCGAAAGCCCACGCAGATGTCGTGTTGATTTCCGGCTACGACGGCGGAACCGGCGCTTCGCCGCAAACTTCGATCAAACACGCGGGATTGCCTTGGGAGTTGGGATTGGCGGAAACTCACCAAACTTTGGTACTCAACAATCTCCGCAGCCGGATTGTCGTGGAAACTGACGGTCAAATGAAAACCGGCCGCGATGTAGCAATTGCTGCCTTGCTTGGTGCTGAGGAATTCGGTTTTGCGACCGCGCCGCTGGTGACATTGGGCTGCATCATGATGCGCGTGTGCCACCAGAACACTTGCCCGGTGGGCGTGGCGACCCAAGACCCGCTGCTGCGGAAAAACTTTACCGGCGACCCCGAGCACACGGTAAACTTTATGACCTTCGTCGCGCAGGAAGTCCGGGAAATTATGGCGCAGTTGGGCTTCCGCACGCTGAATGAAATGGTGGGGCGGACTGATGTTTTGGAAGCGAAACAAGCTGTAGAACACTGGAAGGCTAAGGGTTTGGATTTCTCGAAAATCCTTTACCAGCCGGAGGTGGGCGCGGATGTCGGGCGCTACTGTCAGATGGCGCAGGATCACGGGTTGGAAAAGTCGATCGACATGAGTGTACTGCTGGATTTGTGCAAAGGTGCGATCGAAAACGGCGAAAAAGTACACGCCAAACTGCCGATTACCAATGTCAACCGGGTTGTCGGCACAATTCTCGGCAACGAAATCACCAAACGCAACTGGGAAGGTTTGCCGGATGACACGGTGCACCTGCACTTCCAAGGCAGCGCCGGGCAAAGCTTTGGCGCATTTGTGCCCAAGGGAGTCACCCTGGAGCTCGAAGGCGAAGCTAACGACTATTTGGGCAAAGGCCTCAGCGGCGGCAAGATTATCTTGTATCCGTCGCCAGCTTCTACCTTTGTCGCGGAAGAAAACGTGATTGTCGGTAACGTAGTGCTTTACGGCGCGACATCCGGCGAGGTTTTCATCCGAGGGATGGCGGGCGAACGTTTTGCGGTGCGTAACTCCGGCGTCAACGCAGTAGTTGAAGGTGTGGGCGATCACGGTTGCGAGTACATGACTGGCGGCAAAGTTGTAGTTTTGGGCGCAACCGGGCGCAATTTTGCAGCGGGAATGAGTGGCGGTGTTGCTTACATTTTGGATGAAGCGGGGGATTTTGCAACTCGCTGCAATATGTCGATGGTGGGATTGGAAAAACTGGAGGATGCTGAAGAAATTAGCGATTTGCGGCAGTTAATTCAGACTCATTTTGATTTGACTGGAAGTGCGAAAGCATCGAAAGTTTTGGCAAATTGGGACTCGATGGTGCCGGTGTTTGTGAAGGTGATGCCGAAGGATTACAAGCGGGTGTTGCAGGCTATTGAAAGGGCGATCGCTGCGGGTTTAAGCGGTGATGATGCGCTGACGGCTGCGTTTGAAGAAAACGCTCGCGATGTCGCCCGGATTGGCGGTAGCTAGGGTTTAGGATGAAGTCTAACAAGGGGTTGAAGCCCCTTGTTAGACTCACACTACCTATGCCGCGTATCCGGTTTTTATAGGTTTAGTGCAATACACTCACTGGTAGTAGTACGAGCAACTTTGAGAATTCCATGATTAGAATTCCCACGAACAACAGGGTATTAGCCGAGCGTAAAGTTTTGTTAATAGACTTGGATGGAACTTTAACAAATACCGCAGATATCGCATTGAAACCCATGAAAGATGGGCAGGAGCAAACAGATTTATCACGGATTGAAATCTTTGAGGGTGCTAGAGAATTTATCTCCGAAGCAACAGGTCAGGGATTTCAGTGTATTATTGTCTCTGATTCGCATCCCAAATATGTCAATACAACTGTCAAAGAGTATTTTGGTAATGTTTCTGCACTGTCGCTTGCAGATAAACCTAATACCTTAAAGACTCTCAATTTTTTACGTTCGCAAAATATAGTAGTTTCAGATAGCAATTGTTACGTGCTTGGTGACTCTTGGTTAGATATTGAACTGGGTCGAGGACTAGGAGTACCAACAGTATTAACTGCATTCTATGAAGCAACAAATTTAGAGATTAGAGACGGGATTGGTGATTATGTTAAAAACATTAAGAGCGGTTCTACATACTACGCTGAGAGTTATGATGACATACTAAATATTCTGAGAAATCCTTTACAGAATTTGCTTTGCTTGGAAGCTGGTTGTAGGGGTGCGGTAAGTTACTTAGCAAGGAAACCGCGTCGTGATGACTTTCTGCCAGATAGAAGCTTGACTGCTCACAGAATTTTGGCTAGGCAGTCTCAGGGTGAGTGCGATAAATACCATACTACGGAGAAATACTTCGAGTTCAATCGGGCGGATAGAAGCAGAGAGTTATTATTTACACTTCGGGATTCTGTCATAACTTATGTAGACCGTATCCTAGAGCAAAGATCCTTTTTATGGGATATATTTACCTATGTGCCGGACAAGCAGACAACGCAACCAGCGAATAAAATGGGGGAATTGTTTGACCTCATTGTTGAACTTGTTGGACAGAGGACAGCCTCGTTGAACTGCCTCAGTATATTTGAGTGGAATGAGGGAGTAGATTCTTCAACTCGCAGACAACCTTCGGCAGGCGATCGGCGGAGGTTCGTGCGTAGTAACCTTATCTTGCAGGAGGGAGTGAATGTCAATGGCAAAAATGTCATAATAATTGATGATCAGTACACTACTGGAGCTACAGCAGATGCTCTGGCAGAGAACCTACGTGCTAGAGGAGCAAAGAATATTCTATTTATTGCTTTGTTTCATCTGATAACACCTGTGAACAGTAGTAAACTCTGTCCTAAGTGTTTAGTAAATGGCATGAATAAACAACTACAAGTAAAGATAAATAGGCAAACTGGTAGTAAGTTTTACTCCTGCGTTTTGCCTAGATATGGTGGCGATGGATGTGGATACACGGAGAACATAGGATGAAACTAAATTTGGAACTAAGCTTGATTATTCTCGCATTCTCTCTTCTCAAGGGAGTCGGGGCTGTATTTGTAAATAAAAGTCTGGTTACTATACAAAATAGTTACCATTATTGGTCAAGTGCAAATGCTAATGATAGCCTTACTAAACTTCTAGCATTGGTGGGAAAAAAGTATTCAGCTTTAGAAATCGAAAAAGCTATTTCTCAAGCTGAGGATATACTAGCTGAATGTGAATCTCATGAAATTGGTTTCACTTCAGTTGTAGATGCAAACTATCCTAAGAAGCTTTTGGATTTAAAAGATCCTCCACCGATACTTTTTTTTAGGGGAAACCTATCTTTACTAGATAAAGATGTAGTTACTATCATTGGGACAAGGAAGCCAAATGAAAATGGCAAAATAATTGCCGAACGAGTTGGTAAATATTTTTCATCAAGAGGTTGGGTCATCTGTAATGGTTTAGCTGATGGCATAGACACTTTTTCAATTCTAGATCGGGATCACAATTGCTTTGCAGAGGTAATCGGAGTAGTAGGCAGTGGATTAGCTAAACCCTCTCTCCGATCTT